>CAYGPA010000008.1:0-28945 GCA_964351535.1 uncultured Planctomycetaceae bacterium | reverse complement strand
CCAACTCGGCTCCTGCTGGTGCTCTGCGAGCGCCGGCCCCGCAGCAGCCTGGCGTCTGGATCGGCGAAGACGCCGGGTATGGATCGGCGAAGACGCCGGGCCAGGTCGTCGAGGACGCCGGAGTTCGCGAAGTGCCGGCAGGGGCCGAGAGGCAGCCACAGGCTGCCGGTTGTGCCGTTTCGGCTGCGTGCTCGTGAATCGTTCGGGCCAGCCTGAATGCGTCACGACGGGGTGAGGGATCCGGGCGCGCCCGGCTGCATCGGGTCCTGCAAGCCCGGATCCCCGTCGCCGTCCGGCCTCAGTCGAAGAGTCCCTCGAGCTCGAGGAGCTGCGTCTCCCCGTTGTTGTCGTCGACCCCGTCGTTGTCGTTGACGATCCAGGCGGTTCCGTCGGGCAGGACGCACAGGCCCTCCTGCTTCTCCGGGATCGGGCCGCCCGTGACGCCGTAGGTGTCCGCCGCCAGCAGGTCGAGGACCAGGGTCTTCTCCAGTACCGGGAGCGCCGGCGCCCGGGAGGTCGGCTGGAACGTCACGCCGGCGACCGAGAACTCGTAGATGCGCTTGATCCGTGCGTCCGGACCGCCCTGGTTGTCGCGCTCGATCACGGCGAAGCGATCTCCGCCGAGGTGCGTGAGCTCGGACAGTCCGACCCAGCCGCCGTTGGGCGACGTGGGCACGTCCAGCGGGTAGTACGCGAAGGTCCAGCTGTTCCCGAAGAACTCGTAGCGACCGATCCGCGCCATGCCGGCCGGATCCCCGGCGTCCGGCCACGCGCGCTGGAAGCACACGTAGAGCTGCATCGTGTCGCCGGCCGGAGCGAAGCCCGTCGGCGCGATGCCCTCGAGGCCGAAGCGCAGCTGATTGCGCGTCAGCTCGATCGGCAGCGGAACGACTCTCTTGATCAGGTCGAACGGCTCCACGAAGGGCGGGATGCCGGGGATCTTCTGGTACTCGATCAGGAGGTTCGGCGCCTCGAACGGGCTGTCGTCGGGATCGCTGATCCCGTCCACGAGGTTGCCGGTGCCCTCCGACACGACCCAGAACGACTGCCCGTCCAGGTCGCGCGCCACGCCCTCGAAGTCGAGGTTCACGGTGCCGTCGAGGTTCACGATGTTCGCCGGGTCGAAGTCGTCCGTGCCCGGGAGCTGCGCCTTCACGGCCTCGAGGGCGTCGCGCAGCGAGCCGGCCGTGTCGTGGAGCACGAGCTCGTCGGCGATCCGCGGCGGGCTCACCGCGGTGTCGATCTCGTAGATGCGCGACTGCCGGTAGAAGCTGTCGTGGACCGCGTACAGCACGTCGGGTTCGGCCGGATCCGACGCCAGGCCCGAGAGCGCGCCCCACGGAATCGGAACGTCCTCGGCGGCTCGGTCGTTCGACATCAGCGTCGGGTAGTTCGCCACGCCCGAGCGCTCGTAGATCTGAATCGTCGAACGGATCTTGGCTCCCCGGTCGTCGACCTCGCACGCCACCACGAAGAGGTCGCGCCCGGGAATCGCCAGCAGCCCCTCGGGCCCCACTCCGGTGGGCAGGACCTGTCGCAGCACGGGCTGGGAGTTGCCGACGATCGGCGTGGAGAAGAGCTGGTAGACGTGAACCAGGTTGGCGCGCTCGGACCCCACGAACAGGTACCGCGCGAGACCGTAGCGGCCGAACTCGACGCCTTCGGGCTCGTTGCCCTTGTTCTCGGAGCGGCCCTCGGGGTAGTGCCCCAGGCGAGCGACGATGCGCTCCACGGACGGGCCTGCCTCGTAGAGCCTGGCGCCGGTCGGCGTCCACGTGGTGAAGCCGCGGCTGCCGCCGAACAGGTCGCCCTCGTCGGCGGTCGCGAAGGTCAGCCTCGAAGTCCAGGCCACCGCGTCGGGCTCGCGCGGAACCGCGGTCAGCGTCGAGTCTTGCTCGATCAGGTCGTTCTCCGCGACGTCGACCTGCTCGAGGTCGGCCGTCCCCGCGGGGAACTCGGACACGATCGCGCCGTCCGAGAGGCGGATCAGGACGAGGTGGTTGTTCTCCTGCAGGGTGACCACCGCGATGTCGGCGGCGCTGATGTCGACGAACTCGGGCTCCGGGTCGTCGGGGAACAGGTCGGGGATGCCGACGAGGTCGACGGTCCGCGTGGCCCACTGGCTCGGGTCTTCCACGATGTCGACGATCACCACGTAGCCGGGCGGAGCCTGCGGCGGCTCGCCGCTGCCGAGGTCCTCGTCGCGCTCGTTCTCGATCGCGATCGCTGCGTAGCGTCCCGAAGGGCTGACCGCGATGGCGTCGGGCTGGCCGCCCAGCGCGATCGTGCGCACGATCTGCCGCGTGACCACGTCGATCACCTCCAGGTTGCCCGAGGTGTTCACGAAGTCGACGCTCGTGTTCACGCACGCCAGCGCGTAGGGCCCGAGGACCGCCACCGAGGTCGGCTCCCCTGCGACCGGCACCACGCCGTCCGGCCGGGGGTTCGCGGGGTCGGTGATGTCGACGAACCCGATGTTGCCCGTCTCGCTGTCCGTGTAGACGAGCAGGTTGCCGTCCGCCGTCGCGGCGACGATCTCCGCCACGGTGTCGACCTCCTCGGCCGTGTTCAGGTACACCGGAAAGGACGCGATGCGCCGGAAGGGCCCCGAGAGATCTGACGGGCGGTCCCCGGCCGCGGTGGTCGGCGCGCCCGCAACAGTCTGCGTGGCGGCGACGCGGCCTGGCGCGAAGGCGCCGAGAAGGCCCAACGCGATCACCCATCGGGTCCGAGCGTGGCACTGCATGTCTGAGTTCCTCCGGAACGTGGTCGTGCGGAATGCATGAGACGGCGCGCGACGAACGTTCGATCGGGGCCGTCATGCTGGAGGGCGGGAGCGTAGAACTCGATCCCGAAGGCCGTGTTGCTCCTCGATCAAGAGTCCGACAAGCAGCCCGCGTCGATCGACGCCGCGGAACTCGCGGGGTGTGGACCTCCATGCGGACGAAGAGGACGGACACGACGATCTCGTCATCTCCGAGGTGACATCTTCGTCATCGCCTCCACGGACGCGCCATGAACCGTTCCGGTGCGCGCGTCCACGACTAGGATCGTCCTGTCGGTGAGCGCTTCGCGACGGCCGGCGAAGCGGAGATGAGATCGAAGCTGTACCTGAACGAACTCGCGCGTGAACGGTGCACGGCCGGCGGGGTGCAGACCCGCCGCGCGCACTCGGGGCGCGCGGCGGGAGCTTTGCTCCTGGCGCTCGGCGCGGTCGCGTGTTCGGCTCCCGAACACGCGCACGCCCGCTCCGCCCCCGGCCGGCGCTCCGCGCTGTCGCGCCCCGCGGCGCAGCCCGCGGCGTTCGCCGAGCAGGCGGCCGAGGAGCCCGCCGAGGAACATGGACCGCAAGCGCCTGGCGGCGACGTCGAGCTCGCCCGGGCCGTCTCCGCGGCCCTCGCGCGGCATCCGGAGCTGAAGGCGCTCGATCGCGAGCACGCGGCGCGGCTGGCCGAGGCGCGCCAGGCCGCGCGGCGACGCAACCCCTCGGTCCAGCTCGACGTCGAGGACTTCCTCGGCAGCGGGCCGTTCACGAACATCGACAGCACCCAGTGGACGCTGTGGTACGCCCAGCCCATCGAGCGCGGCGGATCCCGCGACGCGCGTACGCGGGCCGCGGAGGTCGAGGTGGACCTGGCCGAACTCGATCGGGCGCTGCTCGCGAACGAGGTCGCCGTGCGCGCGACGGCGGCCTTCTGGCGCGCGCTCGCGGCCCAGAACGAGCTGGAGCTCTCGCGCTCCGTCGAGCGCATGGCGCGCGAGTTCCACGCGACGGTGAAGGAGCGCGTCGCGGCCGGCAAGGTGTCCCCGGTCGAGGAGGCGAAATACGCGGTCGCGTGGGCCTCCGCCCGACTGGACCGCACCGCCGCCGAACGCGCCTCCGAGACCGCCCGGCTGGACCTCGCGCGCACGTGGGCCGGCGACGCGGAGTTCGGAGACGTGGTCGGCGAGTTCGGCGCGGTCGTCGCGCCCGAGCCCCTGGAGCGCCTGCGGGAGCGGGTGGCCGACGGCGCGAGGACGCACCGGCTCGAGAGCGAGGCCCTGCGCAACCGGGCCGCCGTCGAGCGCGCGCGCGCCGCGGCGCGCTCCCCGTGGAGTCTGCAGCTCGGCGTGCGCCGCTTCGAGGCCGGCAACGACTCGGCCGGCGTGCTGAGCTTCTCGGCACCGCTGCCCGTCTTCGACCGCGGACACGATGCGATCACCGCGGCCCGCGAACGGCTGCGGCGCGGTGAGCACGACCTCGAGACGACCCGCCTGCAGCTCGACGAGCAGCTCGCGCGCGCGTGGGCCCGGATGCGGGTCGCGCACGAGGAGGTCGCCGCGCTCGAGGACGGCGTGCTGGAGGAGGCGCGCTGGGTCTTCGAGGCCGTCGACGAGGGCTACCGCGAAGGCAAGTTCGAGCTGCTCGACGTCCTCGACGCGCAACGCACTCACTTCGACCTCCGCGCCCGACACATGCGTGCCGTGGCGAGCTACCACCTCGCCACGACGGAGATCGACTACCTGATCGGCGGAACCCTGCCATGAGACGACGCTTCGCTGCCCTGCTCTGCGCCGGAGCCGCGCTCGCCGCCCTGGCGGGCTGCGGCGGCTCCGAGGACCCCTTCGCCGTCTCCTCGGCCGACGTGGTCGAGCGCGCTCCCGACCCGCGCTTCCGCCTGCCCGCGGGCGCCTCCGCGCAGACGTCGATCGACACCGTGGCGGCCGGCCCCGCGACGCTGACGCGCAGCCTCGTGCTGCCCGGCCGAGTCGGCTTCGACGAGGACCGCCGCGCGACCGTCGCCGCGCACCACGCGGGAGTCGTCGCCGAGGTCCAGGCGCTGCTCGGCGACGAGGTCGTCGAGGGCCAGCTGCTGGCCGTCCTGCACTCGCGCGAGCTCGCGCGGGCGCGCAGCGCCTTCATCGAGGCCTCCCACGTCCACGAGTTCGCGCGCCTCTCCTTCGAGCGCGAGGAGCGGCTGTGGAAGAAGCGCATCACGGCCGAGGAGAGCTACCTGCGCGCCCGGAGCGAGCTCGAGCACGCGGCCATCGACCTGCGCGCCGCGGGCCAGGAGCTGCAGGCCCTGGGCCTCGGAGCCGCCGAGCTGGAGCGCCTCGGCAGCGTCTCCGACCCCGAGTCCCCGCACGCCTCCGACGGCGCGGACGACCCGACCTGGGAAGTCGCGCTGAACCGCTTCGAGCGCCGCGCGCCGATCGCGGGACGCATCGTCGGGAAGGCCGCGGTGCTGGGCGAGACCGTCGAGGCGGAGACGGCCCTCTTCGAGGTCGCGGACCTCTCCCGCGTCTGGGTCGACGTGCACGTGCAGAGCGCCGACCTGCGCGAGCTGTCGCCCGGAGCGCCGGTTCGCGTGGTCTCCGCGGCGCTCGAACTCGACGCGGAGGCGCGCATCACCTACGTCGACCCGCGCGTCGAGCCCGAGACCCAGACCGCGCTGGCGCGCATCGTGCTCGACAACGCCGACGGTCGCTGGAACCCGGGCCTGCACGTCACGGTCCACGCGCTCGTCGGCGAGCAGCGGGTCCCGATCGCCGTCCCGGCGGTCGCCGTGCATCGCTTCCTGGCGAACGGCGACACCGAGGCGCGCGCGCGCGTCTTCGTGCAGCTGGGCGAGGACTCCTGGGAGGCCCGCGACGTGCGCCTGGGCGCGAGCGACGCGCAGAACTGCGAGGTGCTCGAGGGCCTCGCCGCAGGTGAGCGCGTCGCCAGCACCGACGGCCTGCTGCTGCGCTCGGTGTGGCTCGGGCAGGGAGGCCTGGAGGAGTGATCGCCGCCCTCGTCCGCTTCGCGCTGACCCAGCGCCTCCTCGTCCTGGTCGTCGCCGGCGGCCTGCTCCTGGGCGGCGCCTGGGCCTTCAGCCGGCTGCCGATCGACGCGTTCCCCGACATCTCCGTTCCGCAGGTGCAGGTCATCGTGAAGGCGCCGGGCCTCTCGCCCCTCGAGGTCGAGCAGCGCATCACGCGGCCGATCGAGATCGAGATGCGCGGCATCGCCCGGCAGACGATGATGCGCTCGCTGACCAAGTACGCGCTGTCGATCGTCACGCTCGACTTCCGCGAGGGCACGGACGTCTACTGGGCGCGGCAGCAGGTGTCCGAGCGTCTCGGACAGGCCTGGAGCGAGCTGCCGCCGGGTACGGAGGGCGGGCTGGCGCCCATCACGACCCCGCTGGGAGAGGCGTTCATGTTCACGCTCGAGGGCGCGGGGCACACGAACTCCGAGCTGCGCACGCTGCTCGACTGGACCATCCGGCCGCGCGTCGTCTCGGTGGAGGGCGTGGCCGAGCTCAACGCGCTGGGCGGCGAGGTGCGCGCCTTCGAGGTCGTGCCGAACCCCGCGCAGCTCCTGGCCTTCGACCTCTCCATCGGCGACCTGACGGTCGCGCTCGAGCGCAACAACCGCAACACGGGCGGGGATCGCATCGTGCGCAACGACGAGGTCCTGCTCGTGCGCACCGTCGGGCGCCTGCGCGGGCTCGAGGACCTGCGGGACATCCCCGTGGCGACGCGCGACGGAGTTCCGATCCACCTGCACGACGTCGCGACGGTGCGGCTCGGGTCCCTGACGCGCTTCGGCGGCGTGACCAAGGACGGCCGCGGCGAGCACGTTCAGGGCCTCGTGCTGACGCGCCTCGGCGCCAACAGCCGCGAGACGATCGCACGGGTCAAGGAGGTCCTGGCCGAGGTCTCGGGCGCCCTGCCGCCGGGCGTTCGCATCGTCTCGTTCTACGACCGCACCGAGCTCGTGCGCCGCGCGGTCGGCATGGTCGGCAACGCGCTGGGCCTCGCGTGCGTGCTGGTCGTCGTCGTGCTGCTCGCGTTCATGGGCAACCTGCGCGGCGCGCTGGCCGTGGCCGTCGTCCTCCCGCTGGCGGTGCTGACCACGTTCCTCGCGATGCACTTCCTCGGCCTCACGGCGAACCTGATGTCGCTGGGCGGCCTGGTGATCGCGATCGGCATCCTCGTGGACCCGGCCGTCGTGGTGGTCGAGAACGTCCAGTCCCGCCTCGCGCGTCGGCCGCCCGGCGTGGACCCGCTGCACGTCGTCTACCGCGCGGTGCTCGAGGTGGGCGGCCCCGTCGTCTCGGGCACCGCGATCATCGTCATCGTGTTCCTGCCGATCCTGAGCCTCTCCGGTCTCGAGGGACGCATGTTCGGACCGCTCGCCGAGACCGTCGCGCTGGCCCTCGTGGGCGCCGTGCTGCTCGCGCTGGTCGTGATCCCGGTGATCGCGAGCCTGCTGCTGACCGCGGGCAGTAGCCACGACAACGCCCTCGTGCGCCTGCTGCGGAGGCTGCACGCGCCGCTGGTCGAGTGGGCCCTGCGCCGCCGCGCGCTCGCGCTCGGGATCGCCCTCCTGGCCATGGTGCCGGCCGCGATCGCCTTCGCGCGTCTCGGCGGCGAGTTCATCCCGACGATGAAGGAGGGCACGCTCGTGGTGCAGACCAGCAAGCTGCCGAGCATCTCGCTCGAGCGCTCGCTCGAGGTCGACGGACGCATCCAGCGCGCGATGCTCGCGCTGCCCGAGGTGGCCCACGTGGTCTCGCGCACCGGCTCCGACGAGCTGCGCCTCGACCCCATGGGGCTGCACGAGACCGACCACTACCTGGTCACGAAGCCACGGAAGGACTGGACCGTCGCGTCCGAGGCGCAGCTCGTGGAACGCCTGCGCAAGCGGCTGGAGTCCGTTCCCGGCGTCGCCTTCGGCTTCACCCAGCCGATCGAGATGCGCACGTCCGAGATGATCACGGGCGTCACGGCCGCCCTGGCCGTGAAGGTCTTCGGTCCCGACCTCGAGGTCCTGGAGGAACTCTCGGCCGGCATCGAGCGCGTCGTCGCCGGCTCGCGCGGCGCCGTCGACGTGCTGCGCGCCCCCCTCAGCGGGCAGGCCTACCTCGAGATCCGCATCGACCCCGCCGCCACGAGCCGCTTCGGCATCCAGACCGAGGACCTGAACGAGCTGATCGAGACGGCCGTGGGCGGCCGCGTCGTCACGACGCTGATGGAGCAGGATCGACGCACCGCGGTCCTCGTGCGCTTCCCCGAAGAGGCGCGCGACACGCCCGCCGCGCTCGCGGCGCTGCGCGTCGAGTCCCCCGCGGGCGGCAAGGTCCCCGTCGGCGCGCTGGCGGAGATCGTGGAGGTCGACGGGCCGGTGCAGCTCGAGCACGAGAAGGGCCTGCGGCACGTCGTGATCCAGGCCAACGTCGCGGACCGCGACATCGTCGGACTGGTCGAGGAGCTGCGCTCCGAGATCCCGCGGCGCGTGCCGCTGCCCCCGGGCTACTTCGTCGAGTTCGGCGGGCAGTTCGAGAACCAGCAGCGCGCCGCGCGGCGGCTGGCGCTGGTCGTGCCCCTCGCGCTCGGCCTCGTGTTCCTGATCCTCTTCAGCACCTTCCGCTCGCTGCGCCAGGCGGCGCTGATCCTGCTGAACATCCCGTTCGCGCTGATCGGCGGCGTCGCCGGGCTGTCCCTCAGCGGGCTCTACCTGTCGGTGCCCGCCTCCGTCGGCTTCATCGCGCTGTTCGGCACGGCGCTCTTGAACGGCATCGTGATGGTCAGCTACTTCAACCAGCTGCGGGAGACCGGTCTCTCGCTGCAGGAGGCGGTACGCCGCGGCGCGGCGCGCCGCCTGCGACCCGTGCTCATGACCGCCGTCACGACGGCGCTCGGGCTCCTGCCCCTGCTGCTCGCCACCGGTCCGGGCTCCGAGGTCCAGCGCCCGCTCGCGGTCGTCGTCGTCGGCGGCCTCGTCACCTCGACGGTCATCACGCTGGTCCTCCTGCCTTCGCTGTACGCCTGGTTCGAGGGCCGCGCGCGCTCCGCAGTCCCCTTGCCGACGCGAGCTGCCGCATGAAGTGCCTGACGCTCTTCGTCCACGCCGCCGTCGAGGACGACGTGCTGAACGCCCTGCGCGCATTGCCCGAGGTCTCCGGCTTCACCGTGTCCCCGTGCCAGGGACACTCGACCTCGACCGAGCTGGATCCGTTCCTGGCGACACGCGACCGCGTGGCGGGCTTCGTCCCCCGCGTCCGCATCGAAGTCGTCCTCGAGGACGAGGTCGTGGAGGTCGTGCTGGAACGCCTGCGACGCTCCATGCCCAACCTCGGCTCGTCGGGCGCCTGGCTCGTGACGAACGTCGAGGCCTCGGGACGACTGTGACGCGATCTCCCGGCCGACTCGCCGCGACGGATCGCACCGGCGGCCCGCCCGCATCGTTTGCCGAAGGTTGATTCTCGCTTGAAGCGCGCGCAGCGGTGGTGGGTTTCGATCCGGACATGCCGACTCACGACGACTTCTACCGCGAGAAGCGGTACTGCCCGCCGTGCGGGACCTACGTCCAGTACCTCACCGGGATCCACAGCTCGCACTGCGTGAACTGCGATGCCCGCGTGCGGCTCTTCTCCGAGCAGGACGAGAGCGCGTTCCTGAAACTGTGTCGCACGCCCGATCCCGAGGACGATCCTCGCTACCGGGCGCGCGTCCGCCCGCCGGCCTGATCGCCGGCGTTCAGGACCCCCACTCGACCGCGCTTCCGCCGCCCGCGCGCCAGCCGAAGGCGGCTCCGCCGAGCGCGAGGCCTCCGATCGCCACGCCGCCCAGCGCGACCACGCCGAGGGCCACTCCGCCGAACGCGAGCACTCCGATGCCGAGGGCGCCGCAGGCGATCAGGCCGACTCCGACGGTCGAGAACGCGAACACTCCGACGCCCAGGATGCCGCACGCCACGCCGCCGTAGGCGCGGATGCCGCAGGCCACGCCGCCGTAGGCGACGTCGCCCACGGCGAACCAGCCCCTGGCGACGCGCGGCGCCTGTCCGCGCAGGCGGCGTCCGGTGATGACGTGCACGAGCGGCAGGCCGAGGAACGTGCGCGGAGAAAGATACTCGTAGGGCAGGCCGGAGTTCATCAGCTGCAGGTGCATGTAGAGGCGCCGCAGCGGCCCGCCCTCCTCGCGCAGCGCGGACGTCGGACGGCCTTCCGACAGCGCGACGAGGTCCTCGTGGAGCCGCGCCGCCGAGGCGTAGCGATCCTCGACGTACCGCGCCATGGCCATGCCGACGACCGCGCTCGCGTCGCGCGAGCACGCCGGATTCACGGCGCGTACCGGCGGCGGAAGGGTCGAGCGAATCGCCTCGAGTACCTCGAGGAAGCTCTTGCCCGCGAAGGGTCGATGCCCGGAGAGAGCCTCGTAGAGCGTCACGCCGAAGCTGTACACGTCGGTGCGGTGGTCGATCTTCACGCCGGTGACGAAGGCCTGCTCCGGCGACATGTAGCACGGCGTGCCGAGCGCATCGCCGGTCAAGGAGACCGCGGGATCGTCCGGTCCCTTGGCCAGACCGAAGTCGGCGAGCATCGCGCGCCCGTCGCGGTGCAGCAGGATGTTCGAGGGCTTGATGTCGCGGTGCACGAGCCCCTGGGCGTGGGCGGCCTCGAGCGCCTCGGCCACCGGCGCGAGGAGCTTCGCCAGCGCCTGCTCGAAGTCCCGACCGTCCATGCCGAGCTCGGGAATGCCCGTGACGCGCGCGAGGTCCGCGGCCGTGTGCGCCCGGTCGCCCGGGAGCGCCCGCAGCGCGGTGTCGAGCGACGGCCCCTCGACGAACTCCATCGCCAGGTACGCGTACCCGTGCGCCTCGCCGGCGCCGTGGATCGGGACCACGTGCGGATGACGCAGCCGCGCGACCGCCAGCCCCTCGCGCCGGAAGCGGCTCGCGTGCCGCTCCTCCAGGGCGAGGCCGGGACGCAGCACCTTCAGCGCCACGGACCGATCGAGCTGCGTGTCGCGCGCGAGCCACACGAGGGCCATCCCCCCGCGCCCGATCTCGCGCACGAGCTCGTACTGATCCAGGCGCGCACCCGAGCGCAGCGGCTGCGCCGCCGACGGCGTCTGCGCCGAACCGGCCTCGATCATCTTCAGGCAGCGCTCGAGCCCGGGCCGGGCCTCGGCCGGCACCTGGGTCAGGTAGTGGTCGCGCGAACGCGCCCGGCCGGACTCGAGGTCGTCGGAGAAGCGCGCCACCAGGTCGTCGAGCCGGTCGCTCAGGGTTTGCGGTTCCATGGGGGTCCCAGCGTGGGGTGGGGCCCGATTGTCCGCGGAATCCGTCGCATACACGAACTGCCTGGGTTCCGTGTGGGATTCGTGGGCGGCGGACCCGAGAGCGGCGTCGAGCCCCGGAGCTTCGGGCCCCGCGGAGCGACCGTGGCTCGCGAGATCGGGCGGCTCCGCGAGTCCAGGCCCCTCGCAGCCCCGCTCCGGCCCCAAGTCACTGCGCCAAAGGAGCCTACGGCCAGGGTTCGCCCCGGTTCCCACACGGAACCCAGTCAGTCCGGGGGTGCCCAGGAGAGCTCGGCTTCCCAGGCCTCCAGCGCCCGCCGATACAGCGAGTGGACCGCCCGCTCGCTCCGCCCCATGCGCCGCCCGGCTTCGCGGGCCGAGAGCCCCTCGAACTTGCGCAGGCCCAGGACGCGCCGGTGCTCGGCGCTGAGGGCCGCCAGGGCACGCGCGAGGCGCTGCGCCGACTCGTCCGCCTGGACTCGGGTCGCGGGGCCCGGCCCGGGGTCCTCGGGATGAGCTCGCCCCAGGCCGGTCCGGCTCCACTCGGCGGGCAAGAGGCGGTCGCGACCTCCGCGCCGCGCCGCGCGCGCGGCGCGCACGACGTCGATCACGGTGTGGCGGGCGACGTGCGTCAGGTAGCGATAGAGCTCGGCCTCGCCTTCGCTCGGGCCGGGCAGAGTCTGCGGCGCGGCCAGCGCGCGCAGGTAGACCTCCTGCAGGAGATCGTCGACCTCGACGCGCCGTCGGACGGCGGGCCCCGCCAGGTGAGCCAGCAGGAGGCGCAGCCGACCGTCGAGTCGAGCGAGCCGGCAACCGAGCTCCGCGTCCCCGGATTCCGGTGCACCCGGATCGTCCATGGGGCAAGTCTAGCCGGTTCGAGGATCTCCCAGGGATCCGCTCGTTCCACGGACGCGAGGTCTCGCGGAGGCGGTGCGCGCTCGTCCCGGCCGCGGGCGGCATTCGTTATCGTCCACCCCGTCGCTCGCGACCGGCGGTCGCGCGCGGCCGGCAGGCATGTCCAACCGCACTCCGCTCACGGTCTCCACGATCGCACCGCCCGGCGAGCCGCGGCGCATCGTCTTCCTGCATCCGGGCATCTTCGCCACCCCGGCCTTCTTCCAGCCGCTGGTCCCGTTCCTCCTCGAGCGCGGCTGCGTCGTCGTCGCCTTCGACCCGCGCGGGATGGGTGTGAACGCGGACGAGGTGCAGGGCCGGGTCGACACGCGCCTGCGGGTCGAGGACCTGCTCGAAGTCGTCGGGCGCGTGCTGCCGACCCTGCCGCCGGTCCCGGTCGGCTTCCTGGGCCACAGCTTCGGCGGCCTCGTGATCTACGCCGCGCTCGTCCGCGCCTTCGGCCCGACGACGCGCGCGGACTGGGCGCCGCGCGTCGACCACCTCGTCACGATCGCCTCCCCATGCCACCGCGCGACCGACCGGGAGGCGCCGTGGAGCCGACTCTTCAGCCAACAAACGAAGCGGCTCGTCGAGGAGTACGCAAGCGACGGCTGGATCGAGCTCGAGCAGTTCATGCTGGCGCAGAAGGATATCTCGACCCGACTCCGCGATCGGCTGCCGATCCCGCTCGCGATCGTGCGTGCGACCCTGGCTCGGGCGCGCGAGAGCGCGCTCTCGGCGCGGCTGCTGCTCTCGTCGCCCTTCCCGTCCACGTTCCTCTACGCGCCCGGCGACTTCACGCCGGAGAGCTTCCGCGACTTCCTGGAGTCGGGTGCGATGGACCACGACTCGGCCACGATCGTGCTGGAGCTCATCGACAGCGGGATCTCCGGTCGCCTCGAGCTCGACGGCGTCGACGCGAACGAGGCCGTCGGGGACCTGCCCCTGGAGCGAACGACGGTGGCGTCGCCCCTCGACCAGCTCGTGACGCCGTCAGAGGCCGCCCTGCCGCGGGCCGCCAACCTCGTGCTGGAGGGAGAGGCGCGCTGCGGTCACGCCGGGTACCTCTACCGCCCCGCCTCCCTCGAATCCGTGCAGCGGCACGTCGGCGAGAGGTTTCCCTAGCGACCATGCGCGATCGGCTGGTCCTCCACCACCCGCGCGCGCGCGCGTTTCGATCGCGCCGCGGAGCCGGGCTGCTGCGAGCGCTGGCCGAGGGACTGGGACCGGGGACGACGCTGGTGGGAAGCGAGGAGCCCGGGCTCGCGGACCGCCTGCGGTCCATGGAGGCGGAGCGCGACCTGATCGTCTTCGTCGGCGGCGACGGCACGCTGCACCACGGCCTCAACCAGGTCGCCGTGACGCTCGGAGTCGACGCGCCGTGGCCGCGCATGGCCCTGTTCCCGGCGGGCACCGGCAACGACGCCGCGCGCTCCCTCGCGGTCCTGCTGGACCGCGATCTCGAGGACGTCGGATCCCTGCTGGCGGCCGTCGAGCGCGACGACCCCGGCACGCCGGCCGACCTCGGGCGCTTCCGCGTCGAGGGCCTGCCGCCGCGCTACTTCGTGAACTTCGCGGGCTTCGGCGCGCCCGTCGAGTGGGTCCGGCTCGCGGACGCCCGCTCCACGGCGCTGCTCAAGCGCCTCGCGCCGAAGCTGCACTACTCGGCGTGTTCGCTGGCCGTGCTGCTCCGGAAGAAGAGCGTCGAGCTGAGCGTCGACACGGGCTCCGCGCGGTTCACCGGGCCGGTGTTCTCGCTGCTCGTGGCCAACGCCCGCTACCTGGGCGGCGGCCTCGATCTCGGCGCGCGCGCCGACCTGACCTCGGGCCGCCTCGCCGTGCTGCGCCTGGCCGCGGAGAGCCGCGCGAAGCTGCTGTCGACCCTCGGCGAGGCGCGCAGGGGCGGCGGTCCGGAGCTGGAGACGAGTTCGAGGGTCCGCATCGCGCTCGCGGGCCCAACCCACGTCAACCTGGACGGCGAGCTCCTGGCCCTGTCGGGCGAGGAGGTCGTCGCGCACGCGGACACCCTGAACGCGCGCGTCGCGTGGATCTGACGAGGGCGCGTCAGCGCACCTCGGGATCGGGGCGGAACGCGTCGGCCTCGAAGCCCAGGCGCTCGGCGAGTCCGGGAGGCGCCTCGGTGCGCGGATTGGCGGCGAGTCCGGCCAGCACGGCCTGGACGACCGTCCGGTCGCGCTCGCGCAGGAGGTTCGCGGTGAGGTGCTCGAGCTCGTCGGGTCCGATCGACGCGGCGAGGTGCCCGCCGGCGCGGCGGCGCAGGGACGCTTCGAGGGGCGCCCCGCTCGACCACACGGCGTCGCGAACCAGTTCGCGCGCGCGCTCGTCACGGGCGCAGCGTTCGCCGAGGTAGCGCACGCTGAACTCGCGCAGCCGCGCGGCCTCGGCCGCGAGCCCCGCGGAGGGCTCCGACAGGGTCGCGCGAAAGAGCTCCTGGGCGCCGTCGCGGTCCAGCTCGAACGCGGCGCGCAGCAGCGCGGTCTTCTCGTTCGTCGGTCCGTCGCCGAGCACGACGCCCCGGGCGCCCCGGCGAAAGTCGTCGGGGTCCCGCCGCACGAAGTCGCGGTAGAGCTCGTGGTAGTCGCGCTCGCGAACGCCCTGCTCGCGGAGGCGCTGGAAGTCGCTCCAGCGCGGGGAGCGCGGAGCGGGTTCGATCGGGCTCGTCTCCGACGCGACGGCTCCGGGAGCCACGGCCCGGGTGTCGAGGGGCGGCTCCTCCGCGCTCTCCAGGTCCGGAGCGGCCGCGGGCCGCGGGGTCTCCGCATGCGCCGCGGGCTCGTCGCGCGCCGCGCGCGGTCCGTCCGCGGAGCTCGCGCTCCGGTCGAACAGGGCGAGAGCAACGAAGAGGCCCCCGGCGGCCAGCAGGCCGGCCACCAGGAGCCTGTTCACGCTTCGCGCTGTCGCGACCGAGGTCGTCGCATCACCTCATCGGATCATGTGCAGGACGTCGACCTCGAACTGCCGACCGGGACCGTGGCAGATCGAGCAGGACTCGATTCCGCTGCCCGGGGTGGTGTTGGCGTCGATGTGCGACGCCGCCGCGCCGGAGTCGTGGCACGAGCCGCAGACCAGGCCCCACTCGGGCACCGGGGTGCCCTGCTCCGTCGGGTGATCCCGATCCAGGGGCTCCTGGTAGGCCGTGCTCGTGTCGCCGTGGCAGGCGGCACAGTGCTTGGCCCCCGAGGGCATCGTCGGGAACACCACGTCCTCGTAGGTGTGGACGGAGAAGTTGTTCGGGTAGTCTGGTCAGGAGACGGCGACCTCCGAGATCTACGACCTGTGGCGCACTCTTTCCCTGCGCGACGCGCTTCCGATCTCGCGGAAGTTGACCGTCACGCCGTCGGTCGCCGGTGCGTTCGCGGCGACGTACTGCGGGCGGTCTCCGGAGGCGGCCGTGCCGTGGCAGGCCAGGCACGACTCGTAGCCGCGCCGGTTGCGTCCGTGGAACACGACGTCCACGTGGCAGGCGTAGCAGCTCTCGGCCGACGTGATCAGGTCGTAGGGCTCGATCGTCGTGGCCGAGCCCACGAGGAAGTCGCTGCGCACGCCCTCGGCGAGCTCGCGGTAGGCGTTGGTCTCGCCGAACCGGGAGACCGGAAGGTCGTCGCTCGCCCACATGAAGACGGAGTAGGTCCCGTCGACGATGGACTTGCCGGCCCAGCCGCCGTCCGCCTCGGTGAGGTCGGGTCCGGCGTTCAGGGCCAGGGGATACTCGCTGGGCAGGACGTAGTCCGTCGTGTAGTCCACGACGACCGCGTCGCCGTTGCCGAAGTCGAGGAGCTCCGTGATCGTCCCCGTCAGCGGGTCGATCGAGTAGTCCACGCCCTCGGTCAGGGGCATCAGGTCGACCCGGCGAACGGGCGAGCCGTTCGGGTGGTCGAACTGCGGACCCGCCTTGTAGGCCGTGGTCTGCGGCGACGAGAACCACAGGCGGTTGCCGTCGACCCACTGGACCTGCAGGTACTCGCGCGAGGCGCCGCCGTTGTCGAGGACGAGGTAGTCGTCACGCGCGAAGCTGGAAGCGTCGGAGACGTCGATGTAGTTCACCGGTGCCGTCACGGCCGTGGTCGTCGTGACTCCGCCCGGCCCCATGCCGGTGCGAATGCGCACCGTGGTCGCCGCGCCGGCGACGTTCAGGTGCGGCGTGAGCGCGGTCGTGAAGCTCGACAGGCCGCCGGCGTCGTTGCCGACGTACTCGAGCTGCACGGGCATCGGCAGGTTCACGGTGAAGGGCTGCATGCCGGTCAGGATCGCCGCGGGCAGCGAGGTCACCTCGAGAATGTTGTAGTTCTCGGTCGGCCCGGAGAGGGAGACGTTGACCGAGTTCAGGCCCGCCGGATCGACGTCCATGCCGTTGTCGTCCTGGATCGTGAAGGTCACGGAGATCTTCTCGCCCGGGTCGACGGTGCCGTCCATGTCGTTGGTCCCCGCCTCGTCGACGCTGACGATTCCGAGGTTCACGCCCATGGCGATCGCGGGATCGCGCAGCGGGTGGAGGTGGCCCTCCATGCTCGCCAGCGAAGAGCCGCTGGCCGGGTGGCAGATCGTGCACGCGCCGTCGGTCAACTGCGCCGGCATCGTGGCTCCGTTGGCCGTGTAGGGACGGTCGAAGACCCAGTCCTCGTGGCACGACCCGCAGGCCTGCCGCGAGGGCTGGCTGAAGGCCAGCGCGCCCTGAGCCGGCGCCGTCAGGGGCCCGGCTTCGTCGGGGTCCCCGTGGCACAGGTAGCAGCTGGTCACGCCGCGGCGCAGCTGGTCCTCGAGGCCCTGCTCCACCGCCCCGAGCGCCGAGTACCCCATGTCGCGGGGCATCGGCTCCTCGAAGTTCGGGTAGGCCGGGAAGACGATGTCCGAGTAGTCGTGGACGGTGTTGCCGAAGCCCACGAGCTGGTAGGGCTGCGGCGTGGCCGCGTAGTCGCGGTCGCCCAGCATGTCGGTCGTGACGCCCAGGACCGAGGGCAGGTGCGACCCGTTGTGGATCTTGTGCACCATGACCTTGAAGTCGACGGTCACGCCCGGCGTTCCGCCGGCGGCCATCGGGTCGTTGCGGTCCTCGGAGCCCGCCGTGTGGCACAGCAGACACAGGGTCGTCGCGCGGCGCAGGCCGCCGTGGAACTGCAAGTTGTCGTGACAGCGGTTGCAGTTCTCGTCCTTGACGACCTCGCGGCTCTCCAGCGCCACGGCGGCACCGAACAGGAAGTCGGCCGTCGCGTCGCCGGCGTCCCGCATGGAGATGCCGTTGACGTTGTAGTTCCAGCCGAAGTACATGCCCACGGTGTACGTCCCGTCCAGCAGCGGCTGGCCGGCCAGCTCGCCCTCGTCCGGACCGAAGGACGGCGTGTCGTTCAGCGGCGGAAGGTACGTGGCGGGAATGGCGTCGGCGAAGGTGTAGGTCCAGTTGCCGTCGGCGTTCAGGGTGGCGCCGGCCTTGACGTCGCTCACCTCGGCCAGGACGCGCTGGTAGTTGAACGTCGGCCCGGAGACCATCGCGCGCGCGAAGTCGAGCTCGTCGAGGTCCCACGCGAGGCCGTCGTCCTTCTTCACGGTGAATTCCACCGTGAGCGAGTCGCCGACCAGGAAGTTCCCACCGATTCCCGTGCCTCCGCTGAACCCGAGGATGTTCACGACGATTCCGGGGGCGCGCTCGTCGAGCTCGAGGTCCTCGTTGGTCTGTCCGGTTCCGCCCGGAGGGCCCGGCGGCCCCGGAGGGCCGTCGTCTCCGTCCTCGGGGCACGCCGCGAGGAGCGCGAGAAGCGGCAGGGTCCACAGGACCTGTCGGCGCCTCCGCGGACTCGCAATCATCTCGTCTTGCATCGCTCTACTTCGAATCGTTCGGGCTAGGGGTGGCAGATGCTGCACTGGCTTCCGTTGTCCGCGTGCGGGAGCGGGGCGCTCGGGCCGTGGCAGAGGCGGCAATTCGCGCCGGGCGTGTGATCCGGCGGCTGCGGAGCCCCCAGCTGGTGGCTGGGAGTGCCTTTGTGGCACGTGATGCAGCCCTCGTTCTTGAGCGGGAAGTGGCAGCCCAGGCAGTGGTTGTTCCGCGGGCTACCGAACATGCCCTTGTGCGACAGCGGCTCGACATTCTCGTGGCACCGCTGGCAGAAGTCGTCGCGGTGGCAGGTGAGGCACCGCGCGCGGTCGAGGCTGGCGGGGATCGCGTGGCCGCGCAGCCGGAAGAAGTTGTCGTGGCCCGTCGGCGGCTCGTTCTGGTGGCACTGGATGCACATCGACTCCTCGTGGCACATGTCGCAGCGGCTCGCGACCTCCTCGCCGCGCGCGCGGAACTCCTGGCCGTGCTGCTTGTCCCACGCGAACGCGTGGCTCGGCGGAGCCCAGTCCAGCCCCACCTCGCTGTGGCAGGTGCTGCACGCGGGGTCGATGCTGAAGACCTCGTGGCAGCTCGTGCAGTCGTCCATCGAGATGGCGTCCTCCGGACGGACCCGGACGCTCTCGTCGAAGCCCTCGTGGCACGCGAGGCAGTCACCGCCCGACATGTCGACGTGGTAGGCGTGCGAGAAGATCAACTCGTCCGCCAGGGCGCCGGCGCGCGGCCGGGCCTCGCCGCCGACGAAGAAGGCCTCCGCGCGGCGCTCGAGGGGTTTGTCCTCGTCCATGCCCTCGTGGCAGAGCATGCACATGTCGAGCGCGGGCATGGACGGCAATTCCTCGCCCTCGAGGGTCTCGTGGCAGAAGCCGCAGTCCAGCCCCTCCTGCACGACGTGGACCTGGTGGTCGAAGCCGGGCTCCGACTCTCCACTTCCCCAGAGACCCTGCAGGACGCAGCCGCCGAGGCTGAGCGCCGCGAACAGCACGCCGGCGGCGATCAGGCTGCCGCCCTCTCCAGCGCGTGCGTGTCCCGATGTGTTCAGAACCGCCATGTCAGCTTGACCCTCAGGGTGTGGAACTCGTCGATCTCGGCGTCCTCGAAGTCGTAGGAGAGGCGCAGGTCGAGGTCCTCGGACAGGTCGCGGTCGCAAGCGACGTAGTACGTCCGGACCTGCTCGCGCTCGGTGGCGAGGACCTGGTCGAACTTGTAGGCGGCATAGTACGTTCCGATCGACCCGCGGGTCTCCTCGGAGAACGCGTGCGTGACGTCGAAGCCGAAGGACTGCGTGTCCTGCGCGTCGCTCTCCCAGAGGTCCGTCGTCAGGCTGAGCGTGGTGTCGTCGGTCAGGACCTCGTCGAGGATCGCGGTGAGATAGTAGCGCTGGACGTCGCGGTTGAACGACCCCACGTCGCTCTTGTCCTCGACCTCGCGCACGTCGAGGCCGCCGGAGAGCTGGAACTGGTCCCCGAACGCCTTGGAGCCCTGCAGTCCGGCGCGGAAGAACGGGAAGTAGTCGAACAGGCTCTCGAAGAAGGTGTCGAACTCGAGCGGGTTGGCGGACTGCGTCTCGAACAGCTGGTAGTAGGTCGCGCTGAGGGTGAAGTCGCTGTCCACGTCGAACCAGTTGGCCCGCAGGTCGATGTCGCGGCTCTCGCCGGAAAGCATCGTGTACTGCCCCTGGAGCCGCAGCCGATCGTTGATTCGCTGCCACAGGCTCGGGCCGAGCAGGTTCTCCTCGAGGCTGCCGATGGAGACCTTGTCCTCGGCGTGCACGAAGTCGACGCGCGCGCGACCTCCGCTCCACGGCCGCGCCTGGACGTAGGCACCGCCGAGCAGGTCGCCGGACGAGGAGGACTCGAACTGGTGCGTGGAAATGCCGCCGTAGGCGCCGAACTGGATACCCGCGTCGCCGAACTCGCGCGATTCCAGCCGCACACCGTCGTAGACCAGGAACACGGGCGTCTCGTAATCGCTCTGGCGGCCCACGCGGATCAGCGGCACGTCGTCGTACCGATGCCACTCGGCATAGGCGTCGTAGACGCGCGGATGGATGGAGGAGTCGTAGGTGTCCTCGACGCCGTCGAAGACGTCCCCGGTGTTGCCGTCCAGGTCGGCGTAGACGCGACCGCTGAAGCGCGCGGTGAATTCGTGCTCTTCGGCGTCGCCGACGTCCACGCTGAGGAAGGTCCAGAGGTCGACGTCCGAGTCGTCCGACGTCGCGCGCGTGACCAGGCGCGTCGACAGCTGACCGCGCACCAGGCGCTCTTCCTCTTCCACGGGAGGAAGGTCCTGCGCGGCTGCGACGGCGCCGTCCGTCTCGCCCTCCGCGGACTCCACGGTCTCCGCGGGCTCACCGGTAACCGCGGGGTCCACGGTCTCCGCGGTGTCGACGGTCTCCGCGGGCTTCGCGGGTTCGGGGGTCTCGACGTCCTGACGCACTTCCGGGGCGGCGCCCGCGCTCACTGGTGCGCGCGGTGCGTCGAAGTTCGGCCGGGCGTGGGTCGGACGCATCGGCGCGACGGCGCAGCTCGACGCGCACAGCAGCAGCGCTGCAGCGAGGGACGGCGCGCCGCGGCCGAGCCGGAGATCAAGGTTCAGGGAGGTGCTCGACATGGCTGGCCGTTCGCGGACGGCGCCGATCGCGCCCCACGAGAGGTGCGGAGAGTACCGCTCCTGACGGCACTTGGGAGCCCCGTAGCACAGTTTCGTACGCACTTGCGCACTTGGGCGTACGCACTCCGGGCTCATTTCTACGCACGCTGGTCTATGCTCTCCCGAGCCTCCTTCGTGCAAGCGCGCCGGACCCCCTCCGCCCCATACCCGCGCCGCGAAACGAACCCCGCCATGCCGACACTTCAACGACTACCCCTGCGCGACTCGATCGTCACGACGACCCTCTGCACCGCACTCACGATCCTCGGGTCCTGCTCGCGAAGCGGCGGCACGTTCGTCATCGACGACGTGCGCGACGTCGATCGCAACGTCGCTCTCTCCGCCGTGAACGCTCCGATCGACGCGCGCTTCGCGTTCGCGCCCCAAGGTGGACACGGTTCCACGGCGCAGGCCGCCGCGCCCGCTCCGCAGTTCCGGTGGAGCGTCCCGCCCGGATGGGAGACGCTCCCGGCCGCGGGCATGCGCGCCGCGAGCTTCCGCGTCGCGGACAGCGACGAAACCGAGTGCTCGCTGATCGTGCTCCCGGGTGGCGCGGGAGGTGTCGTCGCGAACGTCGACCGCTGGCGCAAGCAGCTCGGGCTCGCGGAGGAAGGCCCCGAGTCCATCGCCGACCTTCCGCGGCTTCCGTTCCTCGGAAGCGAGGCCGTGTACGTCGACCTGGCCGGACACTACGCCGGCATGGGCGACGCCGACCTCGCGGACGCGCGGCTGCTCGGCCTCGTTCAGGAGTCCGGGACGTCGACCGTCTTCCTCAAGATGGTGGGGCCGGCGGACGTCGTCGAACGCGAGCGCGAGCGCTTCGAACAGCTCGCCGCCTCGATGGAGCGCGCGACCCGGTCGACCCCGCCGCCGGCTCCGTCGGCCGCGGGCGGGCTTCAGTGGGACGCGCCCGAAGGCTGGACGCGCGGCCCGGAGCGCTCGATGCGGCTCGTCACCTTCGTACCCGACGGGTCGAGCTCGACGGAGTGCTACGCCACGCTGCTGGCCGGCGACGGAGGCGGAACGCCCGCCAACGTCGACCGCTGGCGCACGCAGATGGGCCTCGCTCCCCTGTCGCCCGAAGAGCACGCCGAGCTGGAGACCCTCCGGGTCCTGGACCGCGAGGCCGTGCTGGTCGAGATCGACGCGGGCCAGTTCCAGGGCATGTCCGGCGACGTCGTCGAGAGCGCCGCGCTGCTCGGCCTGATCTGCGAGCTCGACGGCCAGACCCTCTTCGTGAAGATGACCGGACCCAGCCGCGAAGTCCTCCCCGAACGCGAACGCTTCCTCTCCTTCTGCAGCTCGCTGCGCTGACCCACGATGTCCCCCACCAAGCTCATCACCCGCCTGTTCGCCTTGCTCGGTTCCTACGGGCTGGCGTGCATCGTCTTGCTCCTGCTCCTCCTCCTGACCCTGCTGGGTACGCTGGAGCAGACCACGTCGAGCCTCTTCGACGTGCAGCGCAAGTACTTCGAGTCCCTGATCGTCCTGGACAACCCGCTGCACGTGCCGCTGCCCGGCGCGTACCTGCTGCTGACCCTGCTGTTCGTCAACTTGATCGTCGGTGGGATGATCCGCCTGCGCATCTCGTCGCGCACGCTGGGCGTGCTCGTCATCCACGTCGGGATCGCCATGCTCCTGGTCGGCGGTCTGATCGAGTTCCGCGCGTCTCGCAAGGGCCACCTGACGGTCTACGAGGGCCAGGGCTCCAACGAGTTCAAGAGCTACTTCGAGTGGGAGGTCGCCATCTCCGAGGCCTTGCCGGGGGGCGGGTCGCGCGAGTACGTCGTGCCCCAGGACGCGTTCGGCGACCTGCGCGCGGGCGAGACGACGCGCGTGAGGTCCGTGCACCTGCCGTTCGAGCTCGTCCTCGGCGACTTCCAGCCCAACAGCCGGCCGCAGCGCGCCGTGAACGACGCCGCGGGAGTCGAGGGCATGCAGCTCACGGAGCTCGCGCCGGAGATCCAGGCCGAGGCCAACATCGCGGGAATCGCGGCCACGCTCGCGCAGGAGGGCGGCGAGACCCAGCGAGGACTCCTGTGGGGCCTGCAGCGCATTCCGTGGACCGTGCGCGTCGACGATCGCACCTTCGCGATCGACCTGCGCAAGCGCAGCTGGCAGCTGCCCTTCCACCTGCGGCTGCGCGACTTCACGCGCGAGCTGCACCCGGGTACGAGCATCCCCGCCAGCTTCCACAGCGAGGTCGCGTGCGTGGACGAAGCCGCGGCTCAGGACGTGCGCATCAGCATGAACGAACCGCTGCGCCGGGACGGCTACACCCTGTACCAGGCGAGCTGGGGCCCGCAGGACGCACAGCCCGGCGCCCCGCTCTTCTCCACCTTCGCCGTCGTTCACAACCCCGTGGATCGCCTGCCGCTGATCGCGTGCGTGGTGATCGCCTTGGGCCTCCTGTTCCACTTCTCCCCGAAGCTCGCCCGCCACGTTCGCGTCCAGGCCGCGAAGACTTGATCATGCGCTCGAACCGACTCGTCATCTCCTGGCTCCTGATCGCCGCGCTGGTCGCGTGTTTCGGCTCACCGGGCCACGCGGCCGGCGCCGAACGCGACCGCTGGACCGCCGCCACGCTCGAGACGGCCGCCCGGCTCCCGGTACAGGACCAGGGCCGCGTCAAGCCGCTGTCGACGCTGGCGTCGTTCGCGCTGATGCGCATCCACCACAAGCGCTCGTGCAAGGACGCCGAGGGCAACCGTCTGGAGCCGATCGAGTGGCTGCTGGACACGCTCTTCTTCCCCGAGGAGACGCGCACCTACCCGCTGTTCCTGGTCGAGACGTACGAGGTCCTCGAGGCCGCCAACCTGCCGCACACGGGCAAGGACAAGCGCGATCTCTACAGCTACGACGAGCTCGTCCCGGGCCGCGATCGGCTGATGTCGCTCGCGCACTCCTACTCGGCGATCGAGGCCAAGGAGCGCACGCCGGTCCAGGCTCAGGTCGTGAACCTGTCGCACAACATGCTCGAGTACGAGCGCCTCGCGCACTTCCTCGACTTCGCCCGCGCGCGCCTCGACGTGCGCGCCACGCCGCTGGACCTCCGGAACGACGGCGACGCCGAGCCCCGCAGGTTCACGGAGGTGCTCGACGAGATCCCGACGCTGGTGCACGCGCTGCAGTCGGGGCACGGCGGCGCCTCCGGGCACGAGGGCATCGGAACGCTCTTCGACGAGCTGTCGCGCCTGGCCCAGAGCGGCTCGGGGCTGCGCATCGTGCCGCCGGCCGTCCCGAAGGAGGTCGCCCCGCAGTGGACGTCGCCCGGCCAGCTGGCCTCGGAGGACGCCCTCAGCGGCACGCTCCACGAGCGCCACCTGGCCCTCCTGACCGACCTGGAGGTGCTGGCCGACGCGCGCGAGGAGCCCGCCGTGTTCGAGCAGCGCCTGAGCGCCTTCGCCGGCACGAGCGGACAGCTCGCGGCCCAGCGCGGGGAGCTCGAGCGCGTCGACCTCGAGGTCGACTTCTACAGCCTCGATCCGTTCTACCGCTCGCTGGTCCTCTATATCCTCGGCTTCCTGCTGACGGCCGTCTCCTGGCTCGGCGCGCGGTCCAAGTGGGTCCTGCGCGGAGCCTTCGCCCTGACCGCCACGGGCCTCGCGCTGCACACCGTGGGGATCGTCCTGCGCTGCGTCCTGCGCGGGCGCCCGCCGGTCAGCACGCTGTACGAGACGATCCTCTTCGTCACGGCCGTCGTCGTGCTGGTCGCGCTCGTGATCGAGCGCATCGACCGACAGCGCATCGCCGGCTCGCTGGCCGCGACCCTGGGAGCGCTGGGGCTCTTCATCGCCATGCGCTTCGAGGAGATCCAGGGCCAGGACACGATGCCGCAGCTCGTCGCCGTGCTGGACACGAACTTCTGGCTGGCGACCCACGTCACGACGATCTCGATGGGCTACGCCGCGGGGCTCCTGGCCTCCGCCTTCGCGCACATCTACGTGCTGGGACGCGTGTTCGGCTTCCGGCGCGACAGCGACGGGCTCTACCGCAACCTGACGCGCATGACCTACGGCACGCTCTGCTTCGCGCTGATCTTCTCCGTGATCGGCACGATCCTGGGCGGCGTGTGGGCCAACGAGAGCTGGGGGCGCTTCTGGGGGTGGGATCCGAAGGAGAACGGCGCCCTGATGATCGTGCTGTCGCAGCTCGCGATCCTGCACGGCCGCATGGGCGGGTTCCTGCGCGCCTTCGGCCTCAACATGGCCGCCATCGCCGGCGGCGGCATCGTCGCGTTCTCCTGGTGGGGGGTGAACCTGCTCGGCGTGGGGCTTCACAGCTACGGCTTCACCGACGGGATCTGGCGCGCGCTCATCGTCTTTTACACCATCGAGGCCGCCGTGCTCCTGGCCGGCTTCGCGTGGCGACTCCACTCGAGCCACCGCCTGCAGGCCCGTTCGACCTGACCGCTCTCTCTCCCGACTTCGCAAACCAGCTTCGCTTGGAGGATCCTCTCATGCAGTCCCGCTCCTTCTGGAACTCCTGGGTCACGCGCTTGACCGTTTGTTTGACCGTGGCCGTCACGATCTTCGCCCTCGGCGCCGACGCCGGCCCCTCCCCTGCTGCGCAGAGCAAGAAGAACCGCTTCATCGGCGTCGACAAGTGCCAGAAGTGCCACGACAAGGACGACGCGGGCAACCAGCACGCCAAGTGGCTCGCCGGGCCGCACTCGAAGGCCTTCGAGACGCTGGCGGGCGACGCCGCCAAGAAGATCGCCGCCGAGCGCGGCATCGCCGATCCGCAGAAGAGCCCGGACTGCCTGCGCTGCCACACCACGGCCTACGGCGAGGAAGCCGCGCAGCTCATGAAGGGCTTCGACCCCGCGGACGGAGTCCAGTGCGAGTCGTGCCACGCCCCGGGCGAGGTCCACTTCATGGCCCGCTTCCGCGGAGCCAAGGACGCCGGCTCCGGCTATCCGGACATCTCGCCGGAGGAGATGGTCTCCAACACCCCGGCCTCGACCTGCCTCGGCTGCCACAACGAGGAGAGCCCGACCTTCAAGCCCTTCTGCCCGCACGAGCGCAAGGCCGAGATCCGCCACCTGAACCCGAAGAAGCCGCGCACGCCCGAGGAGCTGGCCGCGCTGACGGCCTGCACGTGCGCCGAGGCCTGCGTCTGCCGCAGCGAGAGCGCCGACAAGGCCTGCCGCTCGGCGGGCAAGTAGCGACGGCTGCGACTCCAGCCGGCGACCCGGCGCGAGGCACCGTGCCCGCCGGGTCGCCGCGCCGCCTGGAAGGACCCGCGCGCGCCTCGGGGCAAGGCACCCCGCGGTCCTATCCCGCGTGACGCAGCGCCACCCAGGCGCCGAGCGCGGCCAGGGCGAACAGCACGACGATCAGCGCGATCCAGGCCGCGCGCCAGCGCCCACGTTCCCGGTCGACGGCCGCCGTACGGTCCAGCAGCTGGCTCTCCAGGTCCTCCAGGGTCGCCCGCAGCTCGCGCACGCGCGGTTCGTGGGCCATGCGGAAGGAGAGGACCAGCAGGAACAGCGTCGCCACGTGGACGCCGACGAAGACGAACGGGTGGTGGATCGGGTAGCGACCGTCGACGTTGTCGATCCACGTATTCAGCGCGAAGGTGAAGGCGACGATCGACAGGGCCGCGGTCCACGCCCACACGACCGCGCGCGTGCGGTAGAACTCCAGCCGGTGGCGCACGGTCTCGGCCAGGGACTCGTCGAGGCGCTCGAGGCTCCTGATCTCGGCGTGCATCTTCACGCCGAAGGCGGCGAAGGCCAGCGCGGCGAGCAGGACGCCGAGCTGCACCGCGATCATCGTCGGATTCGTGCGGTATCCCGCCAGGTTCGTACCGGCCAGCACCATCGTGGCCGCCTGGACCAGCAGGTACATCCAGGCGGAGACGCGCAGCAGGCGCGAGCCGCGCTCGACGCGCGGCGTCAGAGCTCCGAGCAGCCGTTCGCGCGACGGCGGCTCGCCCTCGCGGCCTTCCTTCCAGAGGCGTTCGATCAGGTCGTTGCTCACGGCGTGGGCTCCTCGACGTAACCGCGAGCGATCAGACACTCGCGCAGGTTGGCCTTGATGCGATGGAGTCGGACACCGACGTTGCCGGTGGACAGGCCGAGGGTCTCGGCGATCTCGCCGTGCGCGCGGCCTTCGAGGTGCAGCAGCACGAGCGCTCGGTCGACCGCGCGCAGCGCCTGGATGCACTCGTAGAGGAGCGAGGAGCCTTCCTTCGCCTCGGCGGGGTCTCGCTCACCCGTCGCCGCGACGCCTTGCAGCGCCTCCTGGCCGAGAGGCGCGGCCGAACGCCGCTGGGCCGCGGCGCCGCGCAGGTCTCGATCGCGTTTCTCCGCCATTCCACGAGCGTTGGTTGCCGGCCCGCAGGCGGCATTACGGCCGAGACTCGGAACTTCGGGGAGACCTGCGAGTCGGCTCAGATCGGCTGGCTGGTCCAGAACGCCAGCGTGCGCATGTAGTTGGCGCGTTCGTAGGCGGTCGGGTCGGGGCAGTTGGCGTAGCTCATGCTGCCGCGCAGCTGGTCGACGGACTCGTACTCGTTGGCGTCGAGCCAGGTGAGCATGCCGTCGAGCAACTCGCGCACGTGGCCCGCGCCGTGCTGCAGCAGGGCCGAGGTCGTCATGGCGACGTCGGCTCCGACCATGAGGAGGCGCAGGGCGGCCTCGGGTTCGTGAACGCCTCCGGAACCTGCCAGCGAAGCCGTGGTGTGGTCGCGCAGGATGCCGATCCAGAGCTGCGAGCGCAGGAGCTCGGTGGGCGTGCTGAGCTCGAGGTGCGGCACGAGCTGCATCGACTCGAGGTCGAGCCGCGGCCGCAGGATGCGGTTGAAGAGCACGAGACCGTCCGCCCCGGCCTGGACCAGCCGCAGTGCGAAGTTCACGGGCGCGGTGAAAGCGTGCGCGATCTTGACGGAGAGGGGGATCGAGATCGCCGGGCGCACGGCTTCGACGAGCTCCACGTAGCGCGTCTCCACCGCCTGGCCGTCCACCGTCGGGTCGGTCGGCACGAAGTACACGTTCAGCTCGATCGCGTCCGCACCGGCCTCCTGCATCATCGTCGCGTAGCGCACCCAGCCGCCGCGGGTCGAGCCGTTCAGGCTGGCGATGACCGGCACGTCCAGTCGCTGCTTGGCCTCCTCGATCGTGCGGAGGTAGCGATCGGGTCCGGTGTTGTACGACTCGAGCTCGGGGAAGTAGTCGAGGGCCTCGGGGAACGCGTCCGCTCCGAAGTCGTGCAGGTGCGCGACGCGGCCCTCCTCGTGCTCGATCTGCTCCTCGAAGAGCGACGGGAGCACGACGGCGCCGATGCCCGCTTGTGCGAGTTGCTCCAGGGACTCGAACTGCCCCGTCAGCGGAGAGGCCGAAGCGACGAGCGGGCTCGTGATGTCCAGGCCGAGATAGCGGGATCGAAGTCGTTCGCTCATGACGGGGTGTTCTCCTGCACTTCGCGCTCGATACCGGCGAGCTGTTCGTAGAGGTGCCACTGGTCGTCGATGTCGCGCTGGGCGAGCGCGAAGAGCCGCTTGGCCTCTTCCGGGTCGGAGCGCGCGAGGACGCCGAAGCGCGCCTCCTTCTCCGCGAACTGCTGGAACGGCACGGTCGGCCGCCGGCTGTCCAGGTGGAACGGCCGCTCGCCCGCGTGCGCGCGGCGCGGATCGTGTCGGAAGAGCGGCCAGAACCCCGAGGTCGCGGCCACCTTCTGGTGCCCCATCGCCGTCGTCATGTTGATGCCGTGCGCGATGCAGTGGCTGTACGCGATGATCAGCGAGGGCCCGCGGTAGGAGGCGGCCTCGCGCAGCGCCTCGAGGGTCTGCTTGGGGTTCGCGCCCATCGCGATCTGCGCCACGTAGACGTGGCCGTAGCTGACCGCGAGCAGGCCCAGGTCCTTCTTCTTGATCGGCTTGCCGCCCGACGCGAACTTCGCGACCGCGGCGCGCGGCGTGGCCTTCGACGCCTGCCCGCCGGTGTTCGAGTACACGCCGGTGTCGAGCACGAGCACGTTCACGTCGCGATCGGACGCCAGGACGTGGTCCAGCCCGCCGAAGCCGATGTCGTAGGCCCAGCCGTCGCCGCCGACGATCCAGACCGACTTCGGCACCAGCGCGTCGGCGTGGCGGGCCAGCCGTTCGGCGGCGTCGCCCGCGACCCTCGCGAGGCGCTCCTTCAGCGCGGCGACGTCCGCGCGCGCGGCGGAGATGCCGCTCTCGGTCGAGCCGTCCACGGCCAGCAGCCGCTGCGCCAGGTCGGGCCCGACGGCCTCGGCCAGCTCGGTGAGCAGGTCGCGGGCGAGCTCCTCCTGATGGTCGATCGCGAGGCGCATGCCGAAGCCGAACTCCGCGTTGTCCTCGAAGAGCGAGTTGGACCAGGCCGGGCCGCGCCCGTCGCGATCCTTGGACCACGGCGTCGTGGGCAGGTTGCCACCGTAGATCGAAGAGCAGCCGGTGGCGTTGGCGATCAGCACGCGATCGCCGTAGAGCTGCGTCAGAAGCTTCAGGTACGGCGTCTCGCCGCAGCCCGCGCAG
>CAYGPA010000007.1:2156-29777 GCA_964351535.1 uncultured Planctomycetaceae bacterium | reverse complement strand
GACGCCCTTGCTGCCCTCGTCGATGCGCGGGCCGGCGTAGTCCAGCGAGTCCATCGACAGGTTCGGGAAGAGGAACAGGTCGGTGCGGAAGTCGGCGCGCTCGAGCACGTGCGTCAGCGTCGCGCGGAAGTCGCGCAGGTCGACCGCGCGGTCGGTCAAGAGCAGAAACTTCGTCAGCGACAGCTGCCCCTCGCCGAGGATGCGGAAGGCGGACGTCATCGCCTCGCGCTTGTAGCGCTCGCGCACGACGGCCGCCGACAGCGCGTGGTACCCGGTCTCTCCGTAGCTCCAGAGGTCCAGCACCGTCGGCATCGCGACGCGGATCAGCGGGGAGAGCAGCTGCTGCAGGTAGTCGCCGAGGAAGAAGTCCTCCTGCCGCGGCTTGCCGACGACCGTGGCCGGCAGGATCGCGTCACGGCGGTGCAGCAGCGCGTCCACGGACACGCAGGGGTAGTCGTGCACCTCGGAGTAGTAGCCGTAGTGATCGCCGAACGGTCCCTCCGCGCGGCGCGCGCCGGGCGCAACGGTTCCGACGAGCGCAAACTCGGCCTCGGCGAGCGCCGGCAGCGGACCGGCGGAGTGTCTGGCGAGCGGCAGCTTGCGCCCCAGGGCGAGGCTGGCGAGCAGGAGCTCGGGCACGTTCTCCGGAAGCGGCGCGATCGCGCCCAGGATCGCGGCCGGCGGTCCGCCGACGTTGACGACGACGGGCATCGGCCGGTTGCGCTGTTCCCACTCCGCGAGGTGGAAGCCGCCGCCCTTGCCGATTTGCATGTGCAAGCCGGTGTTCGCGTCGTCGAAGATCTGGACGCGGTACATGCCGAGGTTCGAGCCGCGCGTCTCCGGGTGCTCGGTGTAGACGAGCGGCAGCGTGATGAAGCGCCCGCCGTCGCGCAGCCAGCTCTTGGTCGCGGGCAGGCGCGAGAGGCGCGGCGGGCGCTGCACGACGTCGGTGATCGGACCGCCCGAGCGGCGCGCGAGCCCGACCTTCGCCAGGGCGCCGAACAGTCCGCGCTTCTGCCACAGCGCGCCGAAGGTGGGGGGCAGCAGCTCCTCGGGGATGCGCGCGGCCTCGGCGATCAGCCGCTCCGGCCGCGAGCCGAAGGCCAGCTCCACGCGTCGGGCGGTGCCGAACAGGTTCGTGGTCAGCGGGAAGTCCGCGCCGCGCGGGTTGCGGAACAGCAGCGCGGGACCCTCGGCGGCGATGACGCGGCGGTGGATCTCGGGGATCTCGAGGTCCGGATCGACCTCCGCCTCGACCTCGACCAGCTCGCCCTCGCGGCGCAGGACGTCGAGGAAGGCGCGCAGGTGGGTCGGTGCCGGGGTTTCCGCAGCCATGACGCCGCTTTCTAACGCGCCGGGCACACGGCTCCCAGGCCTGCTTCCGATAGATTGGAGCGGCTTCCACGGAACCTGGCCGGGTCGTGGTGGTTTCGAAGACGGCCCCCCGGATGCGCCCATGTCGAAGATGAATGCCGCAGCCCTCACCGCCCTCGCCCTGCTGACGCTTCCCGCCCAGGCTCAGGATCCGGCCGAGGAGGCCGCGGTTCGCTGGGACGCCCGCGCGGCCGAGCACCTCCTGAACCGGGCGGGGTTCGGCGCCGGACCCGACGAGATCGCGCGCGCGGTCGAGGTCGGCCACGAGCGCTTCGTCGGCTACCTGCTCGAGGGCTTCGCGCCCGACGGCGAGCCCTTCTACCCCGGCGACGCGCGGCGCCCGCCGGCGGAGCTGCTCGCCGGCGCCACGCCGGAGGAGCGCTCGCGCTTGATCGCGAAGTACCGGCGCGAGGACGAGGCGCAGATGCTCGAGTTCACCTCGTGGTGGGTCGAGCGGATGATCGACGGCCGCCACCCGCTGCGCGAGCGCATGGTGCTCTTCTGGCACGGCCACTTCACGAGCTCGTACCGCGAGGTGCGCAACTCGCGCGCGATGATCGCGCAGAACGAGCTGTTCCGCGAGCACGCGCTCGGCAGCTTCGCGGAGCTCCTGCACGCGATCGTGCGCGACCCGGCGATGCTGCAGTACCTCGACAACGACGCCAACCGCCGCGGCAAGCCCAACGAGAACCTGGCGCGCGAGCTCATGGAGCTCTTCACGCTGGGCGAGGGGCACTACACCGAGCGGGACGTCAAGGAGGCCGCACGCGCGCTGACCGGCGCGTGGGCCAAGGGCGACCAGTTCGAGTTCCGCAAGGGACGCCACGACGGCGGCAAGAAGAAGATCCTCGGCAGCAAGGACCGCTTCGACGCCGCGGGGCTCGTCGACCTGCTGCTCGAACAACCCGCGTGCGCCGAGTGGATCGCGGGTCGGCTGCTCGCGTACTTCGAAGGGCGCCCGCCCGACGACGCGCGCGTCGCCGAGTACGCCGAGCACCTGCGCGCGAACGACTGGTCCGTCGCGAGCTTCCTGCAGCGCCTCTTCCTCGACCCGCGCTTCTTCGCCGACGACGTCGTCGCGGCGCGCATCGCCTCGCCCGTCGACTACCTCGTCGGTACCTGCCGGCGCCTGGGCGTCGAGCCCCCGGGCCGCGTGGTGGCGCTCGCGGCGGGCTACCTGGGCGAGCGCCTGATGGATCCGCCCAACGTCCAGGGCTGGCCCGGCGGCGAGGCCTGGATCACGACCTCGCGCTTCATGGCGCGCGGCAATTTCGCGGGCGTGCTGCTCGGCGTCATCTCGCTGGACGACATCGTCGAGGAGGCGGACCTCGAGCTCCAGGCGGCCCTCGACGACGGCTCGATGGCCGCGGAGGGCCCGACGTCCAGGCCGACGTCGCGTCCGACGACCGGCATGGAGGAGACCGTCGCGGCCGACACGGAGTCGATGGCCGGCATGCAGCCCGCCGAGCCCGCCGCGGAGGAGCGCGCGCGTCCGCCGATGGACCGCGCCCTGCGCGAGCTGCGCAAGTTCAAGAACCGCACCCGGCGCCCGCGGATCTTCCTGGCCGAGCGCCTCGCGCGCCGCGACGTCGCGGCCGACGAGGAGATCGTGGAGGCGCTCGTCTCGGACCTGCTGGCCGTGGAGGTCAGCGCCCCCTCGCGCGCGAGCACGCTCAGCTTGCTGACGGCGGAGCGCGAGCGCGCCGGGATCGAGCCGGGGGAGCTGCTCGCCTCGCGCCTCGAGGCCGAACACGTCCTGCGCCGCGTCGCGCACGTCGTCCTGAGCCTGCCGGAGGCCCATCTCCAATGAAGAACCGACGAGAACCGCAACCGGATCGGGATCGGCGCCGTCTGCTCCGCGCGGGGGCCGGCGTGCTGGGGGCCTTCGCGCTGGGCCCGACGGCTCTCGGCGGGACGCTCGCGCGCGGCGCGCGGCCCGCGGTCGACGCCGCCGGGCGTCGGCGCACGCTCGTGCTGCTCCAGCTCTCCGGCGGCAACGACGGCCTCAGCACGGTGGTGCCGCACGGCGACGACGGCTACCACGCGGCGCGCGAGAAGCTGCGCTTCGAGCCGTCCGAGGTGCTGCAGCTCGACGACTACCGCGGCCTGCACCCCGCGCTCGCGCGCCTGCGCGAGCAGTTCGACGCCGGCCGCCTGGCGCTGGTCGAGGGCTGCGGCTATCCGGACCCCAACCGCTCGCACTTCAAGTCGCTCGACATCTGGCACGCCGCCGACCGGCGCGGTCGGCTGGCGCGCACGGGCTGGATCGGCCGCCTCTGCGGCGCCGCGTGGCCCGAGGTGCGCGACCCCAACCTCGTCGTGCACGTCGGGCGGGACGTCCCGTTCTCGCTCCACTCGCCCGAGCACCCGCCGGCGTCGTTCTTCGCGCCCGAGGGCTACCGCTGGGCCGGAGACGACCCCCAGACCGACGCGTTCGAGTCCAGCGCCGAGCGCGCCGCGACCTCGGAGTCGCGCGAGTCGGGCGACGAACCGTCCGACTCCCGTGTGGAAGAGCCCAAACCGGGGCGCGAGGGCCGGCTCGACTTCCTGCGCCGCGTGCTCTCCGACGCCCAGGACTCGTCCGACCGCATCCGGCGCGCGACGGCGCTCTACCGCCCGCGCGTCGACTACGCGCTGAACGACCCCTTCGCGCTCGCCCTGCGGCACGTGGCCGCGATGATCGACGCCGACGTCGGCTGCCGCGTGTTCTCGGTCGCGCTCGAGGGATTCGACACGCACAGCGACCAGCGCGGCGCGCACGACCGCCTGATGGAGCGCCTCGACCGCGGCCTCGGCGCGTTCCTCGAGGACCTCGAGTCGTCCCAGGCCGGTCGCGACACGATCGTGCTGGCCTTCTCCGAGTTCGGACGCCGCGTGCGCGAGAACGGTTCGCGCGGCACCGACCACGGCGTGGCCGGCCCGATGTTCGTCGCGGGCCACGCGGTCCGCGGCGGTCTGTACGGCGCACACCCGTCCCTGACGGACCTCGACTCCGGCGACCTCGTGCACACGACCGACTTCCGCTCCGTGTACGGCACGGTCGTCGAACGCTGGTTCGGCGTCCCCCACGCGGACGTCCTGGGCGCCGAGTACGCCCCGCTCGAGTTCCTCGCGCGCGAGGTCTGAGCCTCTCCCGGATCGACGAACGCGCTCGCGCTGACCCCTCGCGCCGCCCCCGTCGGCGGGCCGAGCCGTCCAGGACGTTCAAGGCGTCCGCTTCGCTCCCCGTGGCGTAGAGCCGTGGGAGAGCGCGGCGGAGGGCTGGTGAGAGGAGCGGGTCGCGATCGGGCCCAGACCCCTGGCGCTCAAGAAGCGTGTCTCTCGGGGTCGAAAGCCGCGAAGCCGTCCTGCGCCGCACGGTGGCGGAGATCCGAGCCCAGAACGAAGACCTGAGCGCGGATGAGGCGATGAAGCTCGCCGACGAAGCGATAGCGTCAGCGCGTGCGGCTCCTTCTTGACACCAACATCCTCGTCTCGGGGCTGCTCTCCAGGAAGGGGCTGCCCGGTCTGCTGCTGGACGCGTGGCTGCAGGACTACCGCTACGAGCTCGTCACCGAAGCCCGAGCCGTCGTTGCCACGGTGCTGCACGAGGTCACGGCATCGCCAGATCCGGACGACAACCTGATCCTCGCCACGGCCATTCCAGGCCAGGCGGACGCCGTTGTGAGCGGCGACAAGGGCGACGTACTGAGCCTGCGTGAGGTCGAAGGCATCCCCATCATCACCGCACGAGAAGCTGCACGGCAATTGGGTCTGCTCGAAGGCAACAGCGCATAGTCCGGGCCAGGGGTACCGGTACCGCTACCCCCCTGCTGGCGTCCACTCCGAAGCCGCCGTGCGAGCTCGTGCCCTCTCCCCGGGGCGCGGGCTCGCGCCTTCTCGGGAGGATGCGGGGCCGGGGAGTCTCAGGCCGCGTCGTGCAGCAGCGCGTGCAGGCGCATGATCGCGGCGCGGTCGTTCTCGAGCTCGAGGGACGGGTAGGCCTGGCCGAAGGCCGCCCAGCGGTGGTCCACCCAGCGGGGGGCCAGCTCGAGGTCGCGCAGGCTGCCCGGCGTGCGCAGCCCGAAGTTCCACTCGATGATCTCCTCGTCGCCGACCAGCCAGTGGCCGGGGATCTGCAGGTCGATCAGGTCCAGCGGGCGCGCGATGCCGACCTCCTGGACGACCTCGCGGCGGATCGCTGCTTCGAGCTTCTCGCCGAACCCCAGGGAGCCGTGGACCGGGCCCCAGAAGCTCTCGAATCCGCCTTCGCGCAGCAGCAGGTAGGTGGGCTGCGACTCGCGCAGCGAGTACACGAAGATGCGGACGCGGTGGAGCAGCTCGCTCATGGGTGCTTGCGGTCAAAGAAGCTGTAGGACGAGGCCGTCCCGGTTCCCAGCGGCGAAGGAGGTCCTGCGCCCCGGGGCACCAGCTTCCATCCCTTATCGTACCCCCGATGCAACATCCTTGTGGGGCATGTGACTTCCGCGGAAGGCGGGCCGAGCGGGCGCCCCCGAGGGCGGGGCGCCCCTCGCCTCTACCCTAGAAGGAGATCTGCCAGCCGATCGTCCCGATCCAGCTCGTGGAGAGCGCGGGCCCGTCGAGGTCCTCGTAGACGGGGACCCCGAACTCGAGCGCCAGGCGGTTGCCCTTCAGGCGGCCGTCGTGCGCGTGCCAGTTCAGTCCCACGAGAGCGTCCAGGCGGTCGCCCGCGCGGCGACCCGGGTCCGCCGTGAAGACCATCATCGGGTTCAGGTCGTCGTCGGAGCCGACGATGTTCTTCCAGTTCGCGTAGCGCAGGCGGAAGGACGCGCTGAACTCACCCAGTCGGCGCGCCACCCATCCGGTTCCGTCGAAGCGGTCGCCGTTGCGGTAGCCCTCCGAGTTGTAACCCAGGTGGATGCGCCCGAGGGCCTGCGCACCCCAGGACCACGGACCCTTCTGGCCCAGGTAGGTCGCGCCCGGGACCAGGTCGAAGGTCCCGCTGCCGAGCTGCATCGGGTACGGCAGCTTGGCGTTCATCATCGCGGGCGTGTCGTCCTTCTCGGTGACCGACCCCGTCGGCAGGCTCAGGCCGAGGTTGGCGTGCACGTGCTGCCCGCCCGCTTCGTACAGGCGTCGCAGCGCACCGACCTGGATGTCGCCCAGCCCGCTGGCTTCGGTGCGGAACGTCATGCCGCCCATGGTCACGTGGTCCATCTCCCGCTCGAGCAGCGGGATCATGGCCGTCACCGTCCACTCGTCGCTCGGGGCGTACATGCCCCCGAGCATCAGCATGCGCGTGTCCATCTCCGTCGGCGTGACGGCGAAGCCCTGCGCGAAGACGTCGTTCTTCGCGATGCGATCGGTGCCGTCGCGAACGCCGTCCATGTGCATTTGCATGACGCGAGCGGAGAACATCCACTCGCCCTGCTTGTGCATGTGGTCGCCCATGACACCGATGGGCGCGTGCCCGTCGGGGCGCGAAGCCGTCCAGGCGCCATCTTCGTGGAAGGAGCCCATGGCCCAGTCGAGGCCGAGCGGGAGGGGGTCGGCACCCCCGAATTCGAACTCGTCCTGTGCGAGCCCGGAGGACGTGAAGAGCAACAGCGTGGAAGCTGCGGTGAGGAACCGATGCGTCGATTTACGCATGGCCTTCCTTTCGAGAGCGGTGCAGAACTCCGCGGACGCGCCGAACCGCCCCGCACCGCGAGGGAGCGCCGGCCGTGGGTCCACGGGGAAAACTTGCGATTGGAACGAAGGCCCGGCGGGCCTTCGCGGGGACCGCCGGCCGTGGGCCGAGACGCCGGCGCGAGGCCTGGGCGTTCGAGCGCGCGCGGGGCGCGAGCCCGGGGCAGGGTTCGATCCGACTCAGCCGCGAGGAGGCGGGGGCTCGGGCCTGGAGTGGACCGAAACCGGCGCGCTCGCCACTTCGCGCGCGGGGCGCGCGGTGACGGCGGGCTCCGCGACCGTCGGCTCGGCGGTCGGCATCCAGCGCTGGGAGCCGCTGACGTGCAGCACGTCCTCGCCGTGGCCGCCGCAACTGCAGCCGGGCACGAAGGCGGGGGCCGACTCGTCCCGCGCCGAGGTCGAGCAGCAGGTCGGCTCCTCGACGGCGCAGCAGCACTCGTTCTCGGAGCAGCACGCGTCCTCCGCCGGGGCTGCAGGCGCGAACGACGCCTCCATGGCCACGGAGGCCAGGCACGCCAGGGCGAAGATCACGATGCGGAGAACGGGCGACACGGCCGAGCAGTCTAAGACGTTTCGTCAGGAGCGAAAGGTCGGACGTCGGGAAGGGCCGCTCAGCGACGCAGCTCGACCAGCAGGTCGCCGATCCGCGCGCACGGTTCGTCGGTGATCGCGCGGGCGACGGCCGCGGCGACGTCGGCGGGCGAGCGCTCGGGGTCGGCGCGTTCGAGTTCGCGCAGCTCGGTGTACACGAGGTAGCCCAGGCCGCGCAGCGGGTCGCGCGAGGTCAGCGTGGCCTCGCGGATGGCCGTCAGCGGGTCGCAGCCCGTGTAGTCGACGAACGCGCGCACGACCTCGTCCGTCGGCAGGCTCTCGACCAGGAGGTCGATCGACAGCACGAAGCGCGCCGCGGCGAGGAGCTGCAGCCGGCGCAGGGCGTTGACGTAGGACGTGTCGTCCGCCTGGACCCAGTCGAGGCTGCGCGCGAAGTGCGTGGCGTAGAGACCGAAGCCCTCGACCGTGCAGCGGTTCTCGATCCAGCTGCGCGTCAGCGTCGTGCTGCGCGCGTTGCGCTGGAGCAGGCCGGCCTGCCCGACCGGTCCGAAGCACACGGCGAGCGCCCGCTGGACGTAGGGCTGCAGCAGTTCCGCGCGCGCGAGCTGGGCCGCGACAGGCCACGGCTTGGACGGCATGCCCAGGACGAGCGTCCACTGCTCGGGGCCGGTGCGCGCGAGCTCGAAGGGTTCCCACGGCAGCTCCGCGCGCCGGCCGGTCACGGCGAGATCCAGCGCCGGGGCGTCGGGCCAGCCCGCGGTCGCGGCCAGGCCGCGCAGGCGCTCGGCCTCGTCGAGGAACGTGCGCTCGATCGACATCGGCCGCAGCTTGGGCACGCTGCGCAGGCTGCTGGAGAAGGCCGCTCCGAGCGCGCTCTGCAGGCGGCCGATCTCGATCCGCGCCGCGAGCTTGGCTTCCGCGGGATCCACGACCAGGCCGAGCTGCAGCTCGATCAGCTTCTCCCATAGACCCTTGCGCAGACCGGTGATCGCGGTGGAGCGCTCGCCGACCTTGGAGTCCATCCAGCTCGAGAGCCCGCGCACGGCCTCGAGGGCCTTCTCGCGGCGGCGCTCGAACTGCTCCAGCTCGTCGGGCGTCCACGCGACGGCCCGCGCGCGTTCGGCGAGGTCGGTCTCGAGGAACTCGATCAGCTCGCCCACGTGCTCGCGTCCGAGCTCGAGCCACTCTCCGTTCGGCTGGCGAATGCTGTTGCGCGCCGCCTCGCACGCATCCGGCACCTTCGTGAGCGCGATGGAGAGCCGCTCCATGCGCAGGAACCGCTGAGGCGCGTCGCTGCGCGCCAGCGAGCCGAGCGAGCGGTGGATGCCCTCGACGTAGAAGGACGGGTCCCGGCGCTGCAGCGGCAGCGTCGCGAGCAGCATCTCCTCGCTCTGCAGCCAGCCCTCGAGCCACGCGACCTCGCGGCGTCGCGCGTCGGGCAGCGCGCCGCGCTGGACCTGGACGAGTTCGGTCGACGCGCGCTCCAGCGCGGCCTCCCACTCGCCCAGGCGCGGCCCGGTGAATCCGCCCAGCCCGCGCACGCGCTCGTACGCGCCGCGCTCCGACGCCAGCCACGGACGGAAGCGAATCAGCGCGGCCACCACGTCGCGCTCGATCTCGACCACGCGGCGCTCCTCCTCGCGCGCGTAGACCTCGCGCCGCTCCTCCAGCGTGGGCGGCTCCTCGGCCTTGCCGCGCCCCGGACGCTTCTGCGCGCGCTTGCCCCGCACCTTCTCGGCGCCCTGGCCGGACTCCGCGGGCGCGGCCGGCTCGCCGGGGGCCGGCTCCTGACGGGCGGCGAGGACCACGGAGCAGGCGACGAGCGCGAGCGTGGGCCACCAGGAGGCGGGCATGTGGAGGGGCGCGAACACGGGGGGGAGGATCCGGTTTCCGGCCCGTCGGACGGGCCGCGGAGACGTCGGCGCGGAGGCCGGCCGATGAGCTAGCCTACCGTCGTGAGCGACCCGTCGCAGCGAAACGACCTCGACACCGCGCTGGAACGGCTCGACGCTCTCGTCGACTGGGAGCGCCGCGACCGCACCGCGGCCATGCGGCAGGAGCTGGAGCCGGTCCGCGACCTGCTCGCGCGCCTCGGGCGTCCGCACCTGCGCTGGCGCGCGGTCCACGTCACCGGCACGAAGGGCAAGGGCTCCACGGCGAGCTGGATCGAGGCCGGGCTCGCGGCGGCGGGGCTGCGGGTCGGACGCTACGGCTCGCCGCACGTCGAGCGCATGCACGAGCGCATCGTGATCGACGGGCGCGAGATCGAGGACGAGCCGCTCGCGTCGGTCCTGGAGCGCGCGCTGCGAGCGCGCGACGACGCCGTGGCCGCCGGGTCCCCCGGGTCGATCTCCACGTGGTTCGACGTGGTCACGAGCGCCGCGTTCCTGGCGCTGGCCGAGGCCGGCGTCGAGTGGGCCGTGGTCGAGGTGGGCCTCGGCGGGCGGCTGGACTCGACCAACGCGATCGACGCGCCCGTGTGCGTGCTGACCAACGTCGGGCTCGAGCACACCGCCGTGCTGGGCGACACCCGCGCGGCCATCGCCTTCGAGAAGGCGAGCATCGCCAAGCGCGGCAGCGTGCTGGTGACCGGCGTGCCGCCGCCCCCCGACGAGGCGGGGGCGGAGGCCCTGCGCGTGGCGTCGACGAACGGCGCGCGCGTGGTCCGACCGGACGGCTTCGAGGCCTTCCGGGCCGCGCCCTTCCCCGAGCGTAATCGAGCCCTCGCGGGCCTCGCGCTCGACGAGCTCGGCCGGGCCGGCTTCACCGATTCCGCGGGTGCGCCCCTCGATTTTCGGCACCTTCCGACACGTGCCCCGGTCCTCCCGGGGCGCCTCGAGAACTTCGACGTCGAGGGGGTGCGCGTCGTGCTCGACGGCGCCCACGTGCCCGCCAGCGTGACCGAGGTGCTCGACACCCTCGACGCGAGCCTCCGGCGCCCGCGGCCCCCGGTCGCGGTGCTGGCCCTGCGCAGGGACAAGGACCTGCCGGGCGTGCTCAAGGCCCTCGCCGGCCGTGTCGATAGGTTGCTCGGCTGCTCCGTGGTGGCCGGGCTGCACTTCACGCCGGAAGAGATTTCCGACGCGGCGGCGCAGCTGGGACTGGAGGCCGAGTCGGCCGCCTCGCCGCGGAGCGCGTTGGAGAGGGCTCTCGCGCTCGCGGGCGACGGGGGATGGGTCCTGGCGACGGGCTCCCTGTACCTCGCCGGCGCGTTGCGGCCGACGCTTCGCGCACGAGGAACCGCATGCTCACCATCGTCTCGGACCTCTTCCTGACCGACTCCTTCCTGATCAAGGGGGAGATCGACAACAAGTACGCCCGGCTGTCGCAGATCCTCGACGAGCACCGGCGCTACTTCCTCAAGGTCCGCAACGCGACGTTGATCGACCTGAACACGTGCGACCGGATCGCGACTCCGCTGCTGCACATCAACCTGGACGAGATCCTGCTCGCCCACGAGTTCCTCGACACCGCGGGCGACGTCGGCCAGGCCGACCTCTACCGCAACCAGGAGCTGCAGCGCATCCGCGTGTTCTACACCGGCCTGCTGAACCTCGAGGTCGCCGGCGAGGCGCGCCCGGGAGCCTACGACGTCGCCGACCGCGCCACGCGCCGCTTCTTCGTGATGCGCAACCCCGCCGTGCGCGGCTTCAAGGCCCACGGCGACAAGGAGCTCGGTCAGCTCACGTCGCTGGACTACCTGATCATCAACAAGACGCGCCTGTCGTACATCTACGACTTCAACGAGAACTCCGAGGAGTAGGCTCGCCGGGGCGCCTCCGCTAAGGTGCCTCCATGGCCTCCGGGTCCGAGGGACTGCCGCGCACGATCCGCACGATCGAGGCGCACACGGCCGGCGAGCCGCTGCGCATCGTCGTCGACGGCTTTCCGCAGCCGGCGGGGGACACGATGCTCGCGCGCCGGCGCGACGCACGCGAGCGCTTCGACGACCTGCGCCGCGCCTTGATGTGGGAGCCGCGCGGCCACGCGGACATGTACGGCGCGCTGCCGACGCCGCCCGCGACGCCCGACGGCGACCTCGGCGTGCTCTTCATGCACAACGAGGGCTGGAGCACGATGTGCGGCCACGGGATCGTCGCGCTGGTGACGGCGGGCTTGCAGGAGGGCCTGATCGCCGCCGACCGCGGCCACCCGGAGGTCCGCATCGACACCCCGGCGGGCCGCGTGACGGCGTGGGCCGAGACGAACGGCGAACGCGTGAGCCGCGTGACGTTCCGCAACGTCCCGTCCTTCGTCCTGCACCGCGACGCGAGCGTCGACGTGCCCGGACTCGGCCGCGTGCGCTACGACCTGGCCTTCGGCGGAGCCTTCTACGCCTACGTGGACTCAGGCGAGCTCGGCCTCGAGCTCGAACCCGCCGAGACGCGCCGCCTCGTCGACACCGCCATGGCGATCAAGCACGCCGTCGCCGCGAGCGCGGACATCGTCCATCCGACCGGCGAGCCCGACCTGAACTTCCTCTACGGCACGATCCTCGTGCGCCCCGCGCGCGGCGGAGTGCCCAGCCGCAACGTGTGCGTGTTCGCCGACGGCGAGGTCGACCGCTCGCCGACCGGCACGGGCGTGTGCGGACGCGCGGCGATCGCCCACGCGCGCGGCGAGCTCGCGCTCGGCGAGTGGCGGACGATCGAGAGCATCCTGGGAACGAGCTTCGACGTACGCGCGGTCGAGGCCGCCCGCGTCGGCGAGCTCGACGCCATCGTCCCCGAAGTGCGCGGCAGCGCCTTCGTCACGGGGCGCGCCGAGTACGTGCTCGATCCCGCGGACCCGCTTTGCGCGGGCTTCTTGCTGCGGTGACGCGCGGTCGCGGTCACTCGCCCGCGAGCGGCAGCACCGTGAACGCGCGGCGATAGGGCTCGGTCTCGCTCTCCTCGACGAGCACGAGCTCGTCGGCGCCGTCGCCGTCGAAGTCGGCGGTGAGCAGGTCGACGACGTAGAAGCCCTCGCGGCGCGGCAGCTCGCGCTGCAGGTCCGCGGTGCGTTCGCCCGTCAGGACGGCCGTGCGCGTGTCGAAGACGCGGGCGGTGAGTTTGAGGATGCGCTCGACGTCGAAGGTCGTGTCGGGGTCCTCGAAGAGCAGCTCGCGTAGCCAGCGTTCGTCGGCGCGCTCCTCCTCGACGCCGGCCGGGCGCCGCCACAGCTCGACGGACGTGTCGTCCTCGGAGACGAGCGCCAGGTCGTCCTGGCCGTCGCCGTCGAAGTCGCCCAGGGCCGACCAGCGGAACTTGCGGATCACCTCCTGGAAGCGCTCGACGAGGTCGTCGGCCTCGCGCAGCAGGCGCAGCAGCGACGGGACGCGCACGGTCAGGTCGCGGCTCCAGGCCGCGCGCTCCTCGAACGTGCCGTCGGCGCGGGTCGGGTAGCCGCGCGCGCGGATCTCGATGGAGATCGAGCGCACCACGCCCAGCACCAGCTCGACCGTGCTGGGCACGTCGACCTTGAAGATCAGCAGGTCCTTGCGCTCGTCCTCGTCCAGGTGAACCAGGAGCAGTCCGCTGACGTCCTCGGCCACGAGGCGCGTGCTGGAGTCCGTGAACTGCGGGCCGTCGGCCGACGCCAGGAACGACCACACCTTGCGCCGGTGGGCGATCACGTAGTCGGGAATCGCGTCGCCGTTCAGGTCGCCGCTCTGCATGCGCGCGCGGTCGGACACGACCAGCGTCTCGCCCGGCCGGACCTCCGCGCGCGGCGTCGTGTCGCGAAAGATCGAGAGGTCGACCGCGATCGGCTCGTCCGCGAAGCGTCCGTCGGCGCCCTGCAGGTGGAAGCGCCGCTCGTTGTCGTCGCGTACCCGCAGGTCGGGGAGGCCGTCGCCGTTCACGTCGGCGATGTCGAGGTCGCGCACCAGGATGTCGTTGCCGAGCGTGCGGGCGAGGTGGTCGTCGCGGCTGGACCGGAACTGCACGATCTCCGCCGGCAGCGACTGCAAGAGCTCGAAGCGCGGCAGGCCGTCGGTGTCGGCGCCGGAGTTCAGCCAGAGCTCGCACGTCTCGCCGCCCGGCACGGTCAGGTCGTCGCGCCCGTCGGCGTTCACGTCGCGCACGAAGGGGACCAGCGTCGGGCGACCCAGGCGCAGGCCGAGGCGACCCGTGCGCGTGAGGGGGACGGGCTCGGCGTCCGCGTAGCCGCCCTCCGCGAAGCGGTACGCGAAGACGCCGCGACGGTCGAGCACGACGAGCTGCTGGGAGCCCGCGCCGAGCACGTCGGCCTGGTCCAGCGCGGAGTGGTCGGGCTGCGGCAGCACCAGCTCGGGAGCGCTGCGCGCGAGCGCGCCCTGCTCCGCGTCCCAGCGCCAGACTCCGACGCCGCCGTCCGCGAAGGCGAGCAGCAGCTCCGCCCGGCCGTCGCCGTCGACGTCGCGCGCGCGGAACGCGGCGACCCGGCGCTCGGGCGCGAGCTCGGCGCGCACGCCGTCCGGGCCGGCGAGCGCCGTCCCCGCCGCGAGCAGGATGCAGACCAGCGAACTCACGGGAACTCCACGTGGACGATCTGGGCCGGCTCGAGGACCAGGAGCACGGCGCGGTCGCGGCGCGTCTCGAGCACCACGGGGGCGCCCTCGCCGATGGCGAGCTCCCACAGCGTGTCCCCGACCCGCAGCCCGCGGCCGCGCTCGTCGGTCGAGTGCACCACGACGCGGTCCGCCTCGTTGCGCAGCAGCAGATCGCGGCGGCCGTCGCCGTCGACGTCGCGGAAGAAGCGCGACAGCACGTCCCAGTCGTCCCCGCCGAAGTCGCCCGGCAGGCGCAGCTTGTGGGCCAGGGCGACCGGGCGCTGGAAGCGTCCGCTGCCGGGCTCGAACAGGTTGCGGAACACGCTGAGCTGGGCCTCGACGGTGTCCGAGCCGCCCGACGCCAGCGCGCCGATCAGGTCCGGCCGCAGCGAGGCGACCACCAGGTCGGGGCGACCGTCGCCGTCCACGTCCGCGAACTCGGGCAGGTCGACGAAGCCCTGCAGCCGCAGCTTGTCCTCGGCCTTGCCCGGGAAGTCGGACTCCGAGGCCTGCAGGAAGACCTCGAGCGTGCTGGTCACGTCGTCTCCCTCGGTGCGGCTCGACGCGAGCAGGAGGTCCGCGCGCCGGTCGCCGTCGAGGTCCGTGAGCTGCACGCTGTAGGACGGATTCAGGAGCCGCGCGCGCCGATCCGGGAGCTCGAACTCGAGCGGGGGCGCGGCGCCCAGGCCCGCGGGCGTCTGCAGCCAGATGACGAGCCGGCGCCCCGCGAGCGCGGCGAGGTCCAGGTCGCCGTCGCCGTCCCAGTCGACGAGCTGCGGAGCCGGGACACTGTCGGAGAGCTCGACCAGGAAGCGCCGCTGCCCCCGGTCGGGCACGAACGACGGCCGCAGCTCGTCGCGGCGGGCGGCGAAGCGGACGGCGGTGCGCTCTTCCTCGTCGAGGACCGCGGGCGGCGGCTGCAGGACGCGGACGTCGAAGGTCGTCCCGTCGGCGCCGCGCCGCTGCAGCGCGACGCGGTAGCTGTCCGGCTCGGGCAGCAGCAGGTCGTCGAGCCCGTCCCCGTCGATGTCGCGCACGCCGCTCTGCCAGGCGAAGGCCCCGTCGCGGTCGGCGGGCTGCCACAGGAGGCGCGTGGGGCAGAGCGCGGCGTAGCTGGGCTCCTTCGCGTCCCGCGCCCACCACACGGCCACGGCGCGCGAGGCCGAGAGCAGCACGAGCTCGCGACCGGCGGCGGGCTGCACGTCCGCCACGGCCCAGGCCACCACGTCGGCGACCAGGTCGAGCTCGCGGTCGGCCCGCGCGACGAACGCGGGCGTGCCGGCGCGCCGCAGGTGCACGCGCAGTCGGCGCGCCGCCGGTGCACGCGGAGTCGGCCCCTCGTCGTCCTCGCAGGCCCCGGTCGCGACGACCAGGTCCTCGAGACCGTCGCCGTCGACGTCGGCCAGCACGACGTCGCCGACGCAGCCGGACGCCGCGTCGAGCTGGACGTAGGACACCTCGGGGTCGAGCGTTGCGCCCGTCGCGAGCGCGCCGAGCAGGAGCGTCGACCCCAGCAGCAGCGACGTCACCCGTCGACCTCCTCGAGGAGGTCGGTGTCGCCGGTCCCGAAGCGGAAGATCCACAGCAGGCGGTAGCGCGACGCGGCCGGCGTCCGCACCTGCTTGTAGAGGCCGAGCAGCGCCGAGGTCGTCGTGCGGTCGCGCGTGCGCTCGCGCGAGAAGATCAGCGGGACGTAGACCTCGCGCACCGTGCGCTCGCGGTCGGAGACGGCCGCGGTGACCTGGCGTCGCTCGCCGGCGCGCACGTAGACGATCTCCAGCTCGTCCTCGCCCGCGCGGATCGCGTCGAGCAGGACCTCGGGGTGGGTGACGGCGCGGCCGTCGATCTCGACGAGCAGGTCGCCGTAGCGCAGGCCCGCCGCGCGCCACGGGCTGCGCCGGGAGAGTCCGACGATCACGGCTCCCGCCCCGGAGCCCAGCCCCGCGGCGCGCGCTTCGACCTCGGTCGCCGTGCGCACGACGACGCCGACGCGGTCCTCTTCGCGCAGGCGTTCGCTCTCGGCGCGTTCCCCGTGTCGCACGCGGGCGACGACGGCGAGCTCCGCGCGGAAGCGCGCTCCGGCGCGGTCGACGACGACGGCGAGGCGGTCTCCGGGCGCGGCCTCGTTCTCGAGCGCGCGCCACTGCGAGGGGTGCTGCAGCGGGATCGCGGGACCATCGCCCGCGCGCGCCTCGACCAGCAGGTCGCCGGCAACGAGCCCGGCGGCGTCGGCGGCGGAGTTCTCGACGACGCGCACGACCTCGACGCCGTCGGCCTCGCCCAGCAGCGCGTCGAGCGAGTCGCGCGCGTCCCCGACGTGGACCCCGGTGAACCCGCCGAGCGGCAGCGCCTGGCGCGCGGCCTCGTCGTCGGGCTCCGCGAAGAGCTCGAGCGGCTCCTCCATGTCGACGAGCTGGGGCGCCTCGTCGGGCAGCGCCGACGCGCAGCCGAAGAGGAGCGCGAGCACGGAGGCGAGGATCGGAGTGAAGCGCGGCATCAGGGGATGCGTCGTCGTTGCAGCAGGAGCGCGGCCAGCGCGAACGCGGCCACGAGTCCCGCGCAGGGTAGCGCCACGGCGCTGCCCCGGTACTCGAAGAATGCCTCCGCGCTGCCGATCGACAGGTCGACGAAGAACGCGACGTACGACGTGTCCCCCAGGGGCGACGGCAGGTGGGCCGACGGCAGCCAGGCCTCCCAGCCGCCCGGGCGCGCCACCGCGCGGAGCACGTCCAGCGCGGCGACCGCGAGCAGCGCGAGGCCCAGCGCCCACCGCCCGCGCCGCGCGACGGCGCTCGCGAGGAATCCGAGCCCCGCGTACAGCGCGAGGGCGAGCGCGGGGAAGCCCAGCAGGCCGGGCACGTACGGCGTCACGTCGGCGGCGGTGATCCAGAGCTCCGGCTCGCCTCCGCGCGAGAGCTCGAAGCGGTCGCCGAAGTCGAACCAGCGCGCCGCCGCGACCAGCGCGGTCCCGGCGAGCAGCGCGAACGAGACGCCCGTGGCGACCAGCACCGAGAGGAACTTGCCCGTGGCGACCTGCCAGCGACGCAGCGGACGCAGCAGCACGTTGCGCAGCGTGCCGAGCGCGAGGTCGCCGGCGATCGACTGGCTCGCGAGCGCCGCGACGAGCAGCGCCGCGACCGGCAGCGCCGCCTGGAAACCGCGACCGAGGGCCTCGAACGCGGTCACCGTCGACGTGCTGAAGAGGTCGCCGCGCTCGACGGCGGCGACGTCTTCGGCGTGGCTGCCCGCCAGGCGCGCGATGCGCGCGAAGGCCACGCCCGCGGGTGCGGCGAGCAGCAGCCAGACGGAGGGGCGCCGCGCGCCCAGGCGCAGCTCGTGGCCCAGCACGCGCGCGACGGGCCAGCGCGGCGCGAGTCGCTGCGTGTCCGCGGGGTTCGCGGCGGCTTGCTCGGTGCGGACGGCTTCGGCTTCGATCGATTCGGCCTCGGCCAGGCGCAGGTAGACCTCCTCGAGCGAGCCGGCGCGCCGCTCGAGACCCTGCACGCCCGCGCCGGCGGCCACGAGGGCGCGCACGAGCTCCGGCGCGGGCGTCGCGCCGAGCTCCACGCTCCAGCGGCCGTCGGGCGACGGCTGGTGGACGAGCTCCAGCTCCTCGAGCACGCGCCGCGTGGCCTCCGGCGCGTCGGTCGAGAGCGTGCAGCGGCCGCCCTCGACGGCGAGCAGGTCGCGCGTGTCCGCCTCCACCAGCATGCGCCCCGCGCGCAGCACGCCGATGCGGTTGCAGAGCTCGGCGACCTCGAGCAGCTGGTGGCTCGAGAACAGCACCGCGCGCCCCTCGTCCGCGAGCTCGCGCAGCAGCGCGCGCAGGTCGGCGATGCCCTCGGGGTCGAGGCCGTTGGTCGGCTCGTCGAGCAGCAGGTAGCGCGGATCCCCGAGCAGCGCCTGGGCCAGGCCGAGGCGCTGGCGCATGCCCTGCGAGTAGGCGCCGACCGGTCGGCCGCCCGCCTCGAGCAGGCCGACCTGCTCGAGCCGCCGGTCCGCCTCGACGCGCGCCGCGCGCCGCGCCAGCCCCCCGAGCCGCGCGAGCAGCACGAGGTTCTGCCGCCCGCTGGCCCACGGGTAGAAGCCCGTCGTCTCGACCAGCGCCCCGACGCGCGCGCGCGCCTCCCGCGGCGCACGCGCCAGGTCGAGGCCGTCCACGAGCACGCGCCCGGCCGCCGGCCGCATCAGCCCGACCGCGATGCGCAGCGCCGTCGTCTTGCCCGCACCGTTGTGCCCGATGAAGCCGTAGCAGTCCCCGGGCCGCAGCTCGAGCGACACACCCTTCAGGCTCTCGTGCCGACCGTAGCGATGGTCGACCTGGAGGAGCTGGAGGGTCATGGGGTCGGCGTCCGCCGCGGCGGCTCAGAGTTCGATCTCGGCGCCCAGGCCCTGCTCGCGGGCGTTGGACACGGCCGCGGCGGCGGCGGCGACGTCCTGCACGGCGTGTCCCACCGACTTGAACAGCGTGACGTCGTGGATCGAGCGGCGGCCCGGGGCGCGGCCCTGGAAGACGTCGCCGAGCTCGGTCCAGTCCTCTTCGCGTGTGCGGCCTTCCTCGATCGCGCGGTGCAGCTCGCCGGACTCGGCGCGGGCCGTCTTGCGCGTCTCGACGAAGACGCGCGCGCGGGCGACGAGCTCGGAGTCGAACTCGCGCAAGGCGTGGGTGTAGCTGCCGACCGCGGTCACGTGCGAGCCCGTCGCGAGGCTCGCGGTGTCGAACACCGGTTCGTTCGCGTTCGTGGCCGTGCAGATCAGATCGGCGCCGCGGACGGCCTCCTCCGGGCTCGACGCGGGGATCAGGTCGGCCTCGACCTCACCGTGCATCTCGTCGAGGAAGCCGCGCACGGCGGCCCTGCGGGGTGCGAACACGCGGATCGTGTCGAGCTTGCGCACGGCGTCCAGCGCCAGCACCTGCGTGCGCGCCTGCGGCCCGCAGCCGAACAGCGCGGCGATCCGAGCGTCCGGGCGCGCCAGCAGATCGGTGGCCGCCCCGGCGGCCGCGGCGGTCCGCCAGGCCGTGAGGAACGTGCCGTCCAGCAGCGCGATCGGCAGGCCCGTGGCCGGATCCTGCACGATGACGAGCCCCGTGATGCTCGGCAGGCCGCGCTCCGGGTTGCCGGGGAACACCGAGACGATCTTCGTGGCCAGGCCGCGCTCGGGGATGTAGCCCGGCATGACGAGCGTCGTGCCGTCTCCCTCGACGACCGGGATCCGCAGGCGCTGGGGAACGACGGCGGCCCGGTCCGAGAGGTCGGCGAAGGCCTGCTTGGCGACCTCGATCGCGGCGCGCATCGGAAGGGCGCGGCGCAGCTCGGCGGCGGAGAGGGTGAGCAGTTTCACGGGGGACTCGCGCGACCATCTTGCCCGCGGGCCGCGCGCGCACAAGGCCCGTCGCATCCCCGTCACGTCCGCCGAAGCCGTGCGCCGTGGTCCTCGGACCGTCGCCGGGCTATCGTTCGCGCACGATGCGCATCACCTCGATCTCGGCGTACCAGGTGGACCTTCCCCTGGTCGAGGGCAGCTACGAGTGGGCCGACGGCAAGTCGGTCGAGGTGTTCGACAGCACGATCGTGCGCGTCGAGACCGATTCCGGGGTCGTCGGGCACGGCGAGGTGTGCCCGCTCGGGCCCGCGTACCTGCCGTCCTACGCGGCCGGCGCGCGAACGGGGATCGCGGAGCTGGCGCCGAGCCTGCTCGGCCTCGACCCGACGCGCCTGGGCCCGCTGAACGTCCGCATGGACGCGGCGATGAAGGGGCACCCCTACGCGAAGTCGGCGATCGACGTCGCGTGCTGGGACATCCTCGGCCAGGTCGCCGGGCAGCCGGTTTGCGAGCTCCTGGGCGGCCGCTTCGGCGAGGACTTCGCGCTGTACCGCGCCATCTCCCAGGGCCCGCCGGAGCAGATGGCCGCGAGCGTCGCGCAGCACCGCGCCGACGGCTACCGCAAGTTCCAGCTCAAGGTCGGCGGCGAACCCGACGTCGACGTGGCGCGCATCCGCGCCGCGGCCGAGCAGGTCCGGTCGGGCGACGTCCTGATCGCCGACGCGAACACCGGCTGGCGGACGCACGAGGCGCTGCGCGTCTGCCGCGCGGTGCGCGACGTCGACGTGTACATCGAGCAGCCGTGCCCGACCTACGAGGAGTGCCTGACCGTCCGCCGCGCGACCGACCACCCGTTCGTGCTGGACGAGATCGTCGACGGCGTCGACGTGCTCGTGCGCGGCCGCGCCGACCTCGCCATGGACGCCGTCAACATCAAGATCTCGAAGTTCGGCGGCCTGACGCGCGCCAAGCTCGCGCGCGACCTGTGCGTCGCGCTGGGAATCGCCGTGACGATCGAGGACACGTGGGGCGGCGACGTGGCCACCGCGGCGATCGCGCACCTGGCGCACTCGACGCCGCCCGAGCTCCTGTTCACGTCGACCGACTTCAACTCCTACGTGACGGTCTCGACCGCGGAGGGCGCTCCCGAGCGGCGCGACGGCCGCATGGCGGCCTCCACCGAGCCCGGACTGGGGCTGCGGGTCCGCACGGACGTGCTCGGAGAGCCCGTCCTGCGCGCCGCGGAGTAGCGAGAGCGGTGTCCAGGGCGCCGACGTGGAAGGACTTCGCGGCGCATCCCACAATAGAAGCGTGAGCGCCTCCACTCCTTCGACCCCGGTCGGCTCCTCTCGGCCGGAGCAGGCAACCCCGAATGCGGCGGCCAGTGCGGGGCTCGACGGGACCTGGCGCGGCCGCACGCAGGGGCACTGGTGGCTCTTCGGCGGAGGCGTCGCGGCCGCGGTCGTGCTGCTCGTGCTCGGGGTGTTCCTGACGCCGGCGGAGGCCGGGGTCGGGACGCACGAGCAGCTCGGGCTGCCGGCCTGCTCGACGATGCGCTGGTTCGACACGCCCTGTCCCGGCTGCGGAGTGACGACGTCGGTCACGCTGGCGGCTCAGGGGAGAGTCGCGGAGTCGATCGCCAACCAGCCGTTCGGGTTCCTCGTCGCCGTGCTGCTCGGAGGGCTGGTCGCCTTCGCCGCGTTCGGCGCGATCGCGCGGCGCGACCTGTACCACGACCTGACGGCGCTGCCGGCGCGGCCCAAGGTCCTGGCGCTCTCGATCGGGGCCGTGGCGCTCGCGTCCTGGGTCTACAAGATCCTGCTGATCCGGGGCGCGCTCTGAATCCACGCCCGCTCGATGCTCCTCGCCGGGGCGACTCTGCCGCTAGAATCCTCGCCCCGTGAAGTTCCGCATCCAGATCGCCCTCGTCTGTCTCGTCCTGATCGCCGCGTGCGGCGGCGGGGCGCGCACGCACGACCGACCGCACCTGATCCTGATCTCGGTCGACACGCTGCGTAGCGACCACCTCGGCTGCTACGGCTACGAGCGCGAGACCTCGCCCAACCTCGATGCGCTCGCGGCGCGCGGAGCGGTGTTCGAGGACGTCGTCAGCACGAGCTCGTGGACGCTGCCCGCGCACGCATCGATGCTGACCGGCCTCTATCCGTCGTTCCACGGGCTGCAGGACGACGGCGTGACGCTGGGCGAAGAGGTGCCGACGCTCGCCGGGCGCCTGCGGGACGCGGGCTACGCGACGATCGCCACCGTGGCGCACGTCTACGTCTCCTCGCAGTTCGGACTCGAGCGCGGCTTCGAGCGCTTCGCCGACGACCTGATCGAGGGCGGCACGCGCAACCCGGTGGCGGCGGAGGTCGTCGACCGCTTCCTCGAGGAGCTGGACGCCGCCGGCGACGAACGCCCGATCTTCGGCTTCCTGCACTTCTTCGACCCGCACTGGGACTACGCCGCGCCCGGCGTGTTCCGCGAGCGCTTCACGGACGCGAGCTACGGCGGGCGCGTCGACGGGACGTACCGCTCGCTGCTCGACTTCATCTCCGGCCGCCTCGACGCGACCGACGCCGACCGCGCGCAGATGATCGGCTACTACGACGGCGAGATCGCGTACTGGGACGCGCAGCTCGGACGCCTGCTCGGCGAGCTGGAGCGGCGCGGGATGCTCGACAACACCGTCATCGCCGTCACCGCGGACCACGGCGAGGAGTTCCTCGACCACGGCGCGCTCGGGCACGGGCGCACGATGTTCGTCGAGCAGCTCGGCGTGCCGCTCGTCGTCGCGGGCCACCCCGCGCTCGCGAACGGCGCGCGGCGCGAGGGCGTCGTCTCGCCGCTCGACGTCGCGCCGACGTTCCTCGCGCTGGCCGGCGCGGAGACCGAGGGCCTGCACGGACGATCGCTGCTCGACCCGCCCGACCCCGAGCGCGCGGTCGTGGCCGAGTCGATCCGCCTCGGAATCCCGCTGCGCGCGCTGCGCATCGGCGACGCCAAGGTCGTGCGTCGCGAGGGCGAGGAGCTCGCCTACTTCGACCTCGCGAGCGACCCGCGCGAGCAGGCCCCGCGGACCGAGGATCCGACCGGCGGCGACCTGCGCGCCGCCCTCGACGGCTACGCGAGCCGCGCCGACAGCGGCTGGCACCTGCGCGTCGCCGCGCTGGGTGAGGAGCGCCTGCGCCTCGAGGCGACGCTGCGCACCGACGGCGTCTTCGTCGACGCGCGCCGCTTCTTCTCCGGCAACCTGCGCGACAGCGAGGCCCTGTTCCACCACTTCGAGACGCGCGACGAGGGCCGCACGCTCTCCTTCCTCGCCGCCGTCCGCAACCACCAGGGCGAGATCGTCTTCGAGACCGACCCCCCGGACGCCGCCGTCCGCTTCGAGCTCGACGTCCAGTGCGACGACGGCCCGTGCGGGATCTTCGTGGGCGGCGAACGCGCAACGGTCGACGGCAGCGCCTTCGAACTGCAGCGCGCCGACCCGCGCCTGAACCAGCCGCCGGCCGAGACCTCCGCAGCCGGCGTCCACCTGCGCGCGGTCCCGCCGCGCTCGGGCGCGGACTCCGACCTCTCCCCCGAGACCCTGCGCCACCTCGGCGCACTGGGCTACGCGGACGACGAGTAACGCTCAGGCCACGCCGCCCTCGGGCGGCTCGACGGGTGTGTCGTCCTCGGGCGGCGGTGCGAGCTCGTCGAGGATCTCGACGTAGCTCTGGTAGCGCGTGGCGGCGATGGCGCCTTCCTCGACGGCCTCGGCGACGGCGCACTCGGGTTCGTGGTCGTGCGCGCAGTCGGGGAAGCGGCACTTGCCGTTGTAGGGGACGAAGTCGGGGAAGAGGTCGCGCAGCTCGTACTGGTTGACGCCGAACAGGCGGAAGACACGGATGCCCGGCGTGTCGATCACGTCGCCGCCGAGGTCGAGGTGGTGCAGCTGCGAGTAGGTCGTCGTGTGCTTGCCCTGCTTCCAGTACTTGCTGATCTTCCCGATGCGCAGCGCGAGGCCGGGCTGCAGCGCGTTCAGGAGGCTCGACTTGCCCGCGCCGGACGCGCCGTAGAAGACCGTCGTGCGGCCGCGCAGGAGCTCGCGCAGCTCGTCGACGCCCTCGCCCGTTTCGGCGGACGTGCGCAGGACCGGCACGTCGATGGCGCGGTAGGTCGCTTCGATCGGCGCCACCTCCTCTTCCTCGACCAGGTCGACCTTGTTCAGCACCAGCGTCGCGGGGATCTCCTCGTACTCGCAGGCCGCGAGGATGCGGTCGGTGCGGTTGGACGAGAAGCCGGGCTTCGCGAGCGAGCCGATCACCACCAGTCGGTCGACGTTGGCCGCGAGGATCTGCTCGCGCGGATCGTGCGACGAGGCCACGCGCGACAGCGAGTTGCGGCGCGGCAGGACCTCCTCGATGCTGGCCGGGTCGCCCGCGAGGTCGACGATCACGTCGTCGCCGACGGCCACGGGGTTCTTCTGCCCGGCGGTGAGGTTGTCGAACAGCTTTCCGCGCGGCGCGCACAAGACGACGCGCCCGTCGACCTCGACGTGGCAGACCTTCGCGTCGGTGCGCAGCACCCGGCCCTGCGCCGTGCGGTTCCCCTTCGTCGATTGGCTCATGGTCGAGCCGCGTATGATATGACACGCGCAGATGGCACCGAAACCGGTCGTCCAATCGGCCTCCAACCCGATCGTCAAGCGCGTGCGCGCGGCGCGGGCGGGTAAGCCGGAGCCGGCGCTCTTCCTGGAGGGCGATCGGCTCGTCGACGACGCCCGCGGCGCGGGGGTCGCGTTCGAGCTGCTGCTGGTCGCCGCGGACCGCGAGGAGCGCGCCGCGGAGCTCGAGGCGGTGGGGTGCGAGGTCACGCTCGTCGCTCCCGAGCTCCTGGAGCGCCTCAGCGAGCTGGTCTCGTCGCCGGGCATCCTGGGCGTCGCGCGCCCGCCCGAGTCGGCGCCGCTGGACGCGCTGCTCGCCCCGGGCGGCGAGGTCCCGGGCGGCGCGACCGCGGGCGCCGCGCTGCTCCTCGTCGTCGCCGGAGTCTCGGATCCGGGCAACCTCGGCGCGCTGATCCGCGCGGCCGAGGCCGCGGGCGCGCGGGGCGTCGCGCTCGTGCGCGGAGGGGCGAGCCCGTGGAACTCCAAGGCGCTGCGCGGCTCGATGGGCAGCGCGCTGCGTCTGCCGGTCCACTTCGCCGAGGAGGCGGACGCGCTGGCCCGCGAGCTCGCCGAGCGCGGCGTGCGCCAGGTGCGGGCCGCCACGCGCGGAGGGCGCGCGCCGTCGAGCTTCGACTGGTCCGGCGACGTCGCGCTCTGGATCGGCGCCGAGACCGGAACTCTGCCCGCCGCCGCGGAGTCGTTCGAGGCCATCAGCATCCCGATGGCCGGCGCCGCCGAGTCGCTGAACGTCACCACGGCCGCCGCGGTGCTCCTGTTCGCGGCCGGCCGCGCGGAGGCGCGCCCGTGAGCGGCGGCCTCTTCGGCGATACCGACGCCGCGAGCGAACCGACGCTCGACGAACCCGCGGCCGACGCGCCGCTGGCCGACCGCATGCGGCCGCGCGCGCTCGACGAGGTCGTCGGCCAGGCGCACCTCCTGGGCGAGGGACGCATACTGCGCCGCGCGCTCGACGGCACGCCCGGGCAGAGCTGGATCCTGTGGGGCCCGCCCGGCGTCGGCAAGACGACGCTGGCGCGCCTGATCGCGCAGGCGAGCGACATGCGCTTCGTGCCCTTCTCCGCCGTGCTGTCGGGCATCAAGGAGGTGCGCACGGTCATGGCCGAGGCCCAGGGCGTCCGCCGCCGCACCGGCGCGCGCACGCTGCTCTTCGTCGACGAGATCCACCGCTTCAACAAGGCGCAGCAGGACGCGTTCCTGCCGTTCGTCGAGCGCGGCGACATCCTGCTGATCGGCGCGACGACCGAGAACCCGTCGTTCGAGGTGAACAGCGCGCTGCTGTCGCGCTCGCGCACGGTCGTGCTCGAACCCCTGGGCGTCGACGAGCTCGCGCGCGTGCTGCGCCGCGCCGTCGAGGACGAGGAGCGCGGACTCGGCAACCGCGTGCGCGTCGGTGAAGAAGCTCTGCAGCGCATCGCGAACTCCGCCGACGGCGACGCGCGGCGCGCGCTGAACCTGCTCGAGACCGCCGCGAGCCTGCTGGAGGACGGCGGCGAGGTCGACGAGCGCGTGCTCGAGGAGGCCCTGCAGCGCAAGGCCCTGGCCTACGACAAGAGCGGCGAGGAGCACTACAACGTGATCTCCGCGCTGCACAAGAGCGTGCGCAACAGCGCGGACAGCGCCGCCGTCTACTGGATCACGCGCATGCTCGAGGCCGGCGAGGACCGCAGCTACCTCGCGCGCCGCCTGATCCGCATGGCGATCGAGGACATCGGCATCGCGGACCCCGCGGCGCTGCGCGTCGCGCTCGACGGCGCCGACACGTACCGCCGGCTGGGGACGCCGGAGGGCGAGCTGGCGCTGGTCCAGGTCGCCGTCTACTTGGCGCGCGCGCCGAAGAGCAACGCCGTCTACCGCGCCTACGCCGAAGCCAAGGAGGACGTGCAGCGGACCGCCGCCGAACCCGTGCCGCGCCACCTGCGCAACGCCGTCACGGGTCTCATGCGCGCCGAGGGCTACGGCGAGGGCTACCGCTACGCGCACGACGATCCGGCCGCGGTGGACGAGATGAGCTGCCTGCCGCCGGGGCTCGAGGGCCGGGATTACTTCTCCGCGGACGCTGCGACGACCGACGAGGAGGCCTGAAACCCTCGAATTCCGCCGGGAAATGCCTTGTTGGGGCGTTTCCGGCGGAATAGAAGGGCTGAGCGTTCGCGCGCGAGAGCTCCGTTCGGAGTCCTGGTGGGCGGGCGCTTGAAAGAACGCAACGCACGACGAGGCTCGACCGCTTGCGGTCGAGCCTCCGTCGTATCCCGGCGACCGCTCGCGGTCGGGCCTCTGTCGTAACCCGGCTTCCATGCGCGCCGCGCGGGCGAATCCGGCGCGCTACACTCCGCACCTCGTGGAAGAACGAAGCGATCTACCCGAGGCGTTCGTCGCCATGCTGACGCGCCTGCTGCCCGAGGCGCGCGCCGCCGCCGTGCTGCACACGTTCACGCAGCAGCGCCCGACGACGTTCCGCGTCAACGTCGCGCGCCGCGATCCGGACGACGTGCGGCACGAGCTGGAGCAGGCCGGCCTGATCGCCGCCGCGGTGCCGTGGTGCGCCGCGGCGTTCGTCCTGCGCGAGGGCAGCGACCAGGCCCTGCGCGAAACCGACGCCTACAGGCGCGGCGAGCTCTACGTCCAGGGCCTCTCCAGCATGCTGCCGCCCCTGGTTCTGGCGCCGCAGCCGGGCGAGCTCGTCCTCGACATGGCCGCCGCACCCGGCGGCAAGACGACCCAGATGGCCGCCCAGATGCGCGGCGAGGGCCGCATCGTCGCGTGCGACTCCTCGGCCGTGCGCTTCGAGAAGCTCAAGAGCCTCGTGCGCCTCCAGGGCTGCGAGCCGATGTGCGAGCTCGTGCGCAAGAACGCCGTCGACCTGGTCGCCAAGCGCAAGGGAGCGTTCGACCGCGTCCTGCTCGACGCCCCGTGCAGCTCCGAAGGCCGCTTCCACACGTCCAGCCCGAGCACGTGGAGCGGCTGGTCCCCGCAGTTCGTCGCACAACGCGCCGCGCTCCAGCGCCGCCTGCTGGCCGCCGCGCTCGAGCTCGTGCGGCCAGGCGGCGAGGTCGTCTACTCCACGTGCACCTTCTCCCCCGAGGAGAACGAGGAGGTCCTGCAGTCCGCCCTCGCAACCGGCAACGCGAAACTCCTGCCGATCGACCTGAACCTCTCCAACGCACAAGCCGCGGTCACGAGCTGGGAGGGCCGCACGTTCTTCTCCGCCACGTCCCGCGCCGTGCGCATTCTGCCCACCGACGACATGGAGGGCTTCTTCATCGCCCACCTCCGCACGACCGCGCCCTAGTGTTCACGTCGTCGAGTCCATGTTGGTCCAACACCCGGCATCAGCGGGGCGCGAAGCGACGTCCGCTGCATGCAGTTGTTAGGCGCCATCATGTCCCATCAAATCGTCTTCCTTCGGAGTCCTTACCGAATCGAGTGCTCGAAGTAGTCGCTTGTAACCATTTTCCGCATAGAGGTCGACTCGCTGCCACCGAGAGAGTCGCTCAGGAACTTGACAGTGCTCGAGACGGGCCGGAATCACCAAGATAAC
>CAYGPA010000007.1:0-2146 GCA_964351535.1 uncultured Planctomycetaceae bacterium | reverse complement strand
AGGGCGCTCATCCGCGGCATCCAGTGCAGTTCGGATCTCCCGCTGAATGTAGCCCGTCTTGTCGATGGAGCGTTCCGACAGACACACAACAACGACATCTGCCTTTCGGACGGCGCGTGGAATCTCGGCTCCCCAATCTTGACCTGGGAGTAGATTCGCCTCGTCCAACCACGGGGCGAAACCATCTTGAAGAAGCCTGCAGTGGAGGTCTCGCGCGGCCTGCTTGTCTTCTGACGCGTGGCACAAGAACACGCCCAGGCGACGCGCTGCTGGAATGCGCGCCCCTTTCTCGCCGTATAAAGCCTCGTGAACGATGCCGAGCTCCACGTCAGGAGTAAAGGTGGCAGAGACCTGGGTCGAGGATCTGACTTGAAGCTGAGCGGACACTGAGTTCAGAGTAGCTCGGAGCATGCTCGATGCCATCCCCGCCACGTCTCCAAGCATGGAGCGAGGATCGGTGATAGGAGTCGTGATCTCAAAATCGAAGCCATGCCGACTGAAGCCACCATACCTTGCCCAGCGGTGCCCTCCATCGGAGGCAGTTAGAGCACTCTTGATAGAATCAATGAATGCGTTGATGGACCACGGATTTCTCCACTCACCTGAGTCAATGCTGAGCTGATGAACGATGTGTACGAGTCCAGCAGAAGCGCTAGCCAGCAGCTTCACGCGTACAACGCTTACAAACGAAACACCAGAAGCTGGGCCAGGGGCGAAGATCTCCTCGAACTGGGCAAACTCGCCGCAGGGTACCGAATTCAGACGCTCCCACGACTCGAGGGAGTCTACGGACATGGTGAAAGGTCCGCCTTCGCCTGTGGCACGGCATCCTTGAAGCATACGCCCGTCTAGAAACACATCCCAATCGCGGTCGTTTGCATTGCTGTCGCGCGTGCTAAACGTGAATCGTGTCTTCATCGTGGAGGAGTGTGCCCTTGAGCGAAGCGACGGTGCGCCTAACAGGTGTGCTGCTCTGCGGCGGCGCGAGGCGCCGAGCGTTGCAGCGGCTTGTTGGGCTTTACCGGGGCTTCAGGATCTCGTGTGGGTAACGGGTGACAGATCGAGCCCCCCCCGAGGTGGAAGTAGTACGCGTTCCGGATGCGTTCGCGGGGATCGTTCGCCTATGTGACGTTAAGCACATAGTCTTCCTTCCACTGCTGATACCGAAGCCGCAGGACAGGTCCATCGAATATTCGCTTCGCGGCTCGTACAGTCTTGTCCTCGACTCCATGACCGAGGACTACATACTTCAGCGCATCGCCGTAGCAAATGCACTTCCCGCCAGCCTGGACGTTGACGGTTGCCATCCTCCATTCACGCTCGTCCTTCCAGTCCTCGTGCTTGCGAAAGAACAAGGAGCGGTCCCACTTTTGTGCGTGGCGACACAAGTAGTCGAGCGGCGAGGCTTTGAACTCGGCGTAGTTGAAGCCGAATGCTCCCGCACCTGCGGGTAGGGCAGCTCTTCTGTAGTCGACGTCCCCAGTCTTCACGCGGTTCTCACCGAGCGCATGCCGGGCAGCCGCCTCGATCCGGCAGCGATCAAAGACGAGGCAGATGCCAGAGTGGTTACTGGCATACTGCGCCCACATGCGGGATTTACCGAAGCCGCGCAGCATTGTGATTGACCGCTCAGTCTCGGGGAAGTCGTCGCGCGTAGCGAAAAAAACCGAGGCTCGGTCACGCAGCTTCTGCGCGAATGTGGCCTGAATGTGGAACACATCGGATGGGCTGTGGTCGCCAGGGAAGTCTTCACACTGGAATCCTTCCCAGTCGGTCTCGCGAGGATCGTTCATTTCGTTGAGAGGCGAGAATCGAATTGTTCGATCTGGCAACACCTTCTGGATCGCTATATCCGACCTTACGTACTTACATACGAGGCTGTCCTGGCGTGCTGCCATGAGCTCGCGAATAGCTTCGCGAAGGTCCAAGTCCTTGCCGGTCACTTGCTTTCGCTGTCGCTATGGCACCTACGTGTCGAGGGGTGTCCGTCTCACATGCCCAATCCTACTCCCACATTCTCGAGCAGACGGGGATGCGTGTCAAAGGTCTGAGGATTCCCGCTACGCGTCGATCGCCGCGCGCAGGCGCTCGGCCAGCGCGCTCTGGCGCAGGTTCTCCTGCGCGTTGTCGACGGCCATCTGCAGGG
>CAYGPA010000006.1:4672-29861 GCA_964351535.1 uncultured Planctomycetaceae bacterium | reverse complement strand
CCGGAGAAGAGCACGACGAGGCAGAGGCGTCCCTCGAAGCCCAGGACGCCGCCCGGCGCGAGCGCGCTCGCGGGCCAGCCCGTGTCGAAGGTCGCGAGCCCCGTGGCCGAGACGCTGGAGGCCAGCATCGCGACGATCTCGGTCGACGCGCGCACGCGCCACCAGAACCAGCGCAGGACGTACACCGGGCCGACGCCGGCGAGGAACGACAGGAAGAACGTGAAGAGGTCCGCGATGCGCCAGTCGCCGAGCGCCGCGAGACCGGTCACGGCCATCACGACCACGCACGCCAGGCGCCCGGCGCGCACGTAGTGACGCGGCGCGGCCCCGCGCACGAGGAAGCGGCGGTAGACGTCGTTCACGAAGAAGGACGAGGCCAGGTTCAGGTGCGTGTCCACCGTGGACATGAACGCCGCGACCAGCGACGCGACGACGAGGCCGAGCAGGCCCGTGGGCAGGAAGCGCCGCATCATCACCGGGTAGGCGCTCTCCGAGTCGGTGCGCGCGAGCGTGGCGCCCGCGGCGACCTCGTCGCCCACGTCGACCGACGGGATCGGGCTCCAGTCGGCGTCTCCGGCCCAGCTCACGACCTCGCCACCGGTCGCGGCGGCAGCGTCGGAACCGGAGAGCGCGATGCGCACGGCGCCCTCCTCGACCACGACCTCCTGCACGGTGCCGGCGAACGGCGCGGCCAGCTCGATGCGCGGCAGCACGACCAGCGACGCCAGCGCGACGGCGACCCACGGCCACGGGCGCAGCGCCCACGTGCCGATCATGTACCAGAGCGTGGCGAGCACGCCCTGGCGCTCGTCGCGGCTCGCGGCGATGCGCTGCACGACCAGGCCGCCGCCGTCGACGCCGTCCTTGGCCCACCAGGCGAGCCCTAGGTAGACCGCGAAGGCCGCGAAGGGCGCCGTCCAGAACATCGCATCGCCCGGACCTCCCGGACCGGCGGGCGGAACCAGCGCGAGCGTCTCCGGCGCGAAGGCGCCGTCCGCGAGGGCCGCGCGCACGCCGTCGATGCCGTCGACCTCGGCCCAGGCGATCGCCGCGAGCAGGATCGCGCCCAGCATGGCGATCCCGAACTGCAGGAAGTCGGTGACGACGACGCCCCAGAGCCCGGCGAGGATCGAGTAGGTCAGGGCGATGGCGCAGCACGCCGCCACCGCGATCGGCGCGTCGATCGGCAGCAGGGCGGCCAGGATCTTGCGCGCCGCGAGCAGCACCCAGACGAGGATGATCGCGTTCGTGATCTGCTGGTAGACGCCGAGGAACCCGCGCAACACGGCCGCGGAGCGCCCGCCGTAGCGCAGCTCCGCGAGCTCGGCCGTGGTCATGATCTCGCCGCGGCGCCAGTAGCGCGCGAACAGGAACACGGTCAGGCCCGTCGCGATCGCCAGGTTCCACCAGATCCAGTTCTTCCAGATGCCGTGGTCGCGCACCCAGCCGCTGACGACCAGCGGCGTGTCGGAGGCGAACGTCGTCGCGATCATCGACGTGCCGGCCAGCCACCAGGGCAGTGTGCGGCCGGACAGGAAGAACTGGTCGGAGTCGGAGCTCGCGCGCTTCGAGAAGCGCGTGCCGACCCACAGCGCGAAGACGACGTAGGCCGCGACGATCGCCCAGTCGAGGAGGGAGAGGGCCATGGGGCGCGCTCAGCGCGAGCGGAACTCGCGCATGACGCGGCGCTGGGGTTCGGAGGGGAAGCTCTGCAGCTCCGCGGGCACGGGCCGGTCGCGCAGGACGAGGTGGTGCGCGAGGAGCTCCGTCAGCAGGCGCGCACCGTACACGTTCACGTGGGCGTCGTTGTAGTAGAGGTTCGGGTCGTCGCTGATCGGCGGATAGTAGCCGTAGTTCACGAACGGGATCTCGAAGTCCGCGACGAGCTGCGCGAACCACTCCGACGAGCCCGTGCCCTCGGTCGTGATCTCGCGCGTGAATTCGTCGTCCACCATGAACCGCCGGCGCAGCATGGGCGCCGCGAAGGCGTACACCTCCACGCCGGCGTCGCGCGCGATGCGCAGCGTCGCGGCGACCGTCGCGCGCGCCTCCTCGCGGCGCTCCGCGTCGCTCTCGATCACCACGGGCTGGCCGGCGGGCCGGCGGCGGCGCGGAATCGCGTTCTTGAGGGGCAGCAGCCAGCGCCCCTTGCGCGCGAGCCACTCGGCGGGCAGTTCGTAGTCGACGCCGGCTTCCTCGAGCCCCATGCGCGTGAAGACCGGCAAGAACCCGTTGCGGTCGTAGCGGCGCAGGTACGGATCGAAGGCCGTCTCGATCCAGTTGTCGACGCTGCGCTTCTGGTACAGGAACGCGTTCTTCAACGGTCCCAGCAGCCGGTGGCCGCCCGGCCAGGCCTGCACGGCGAAGGCGTCGGAGCTGAGCATCTTCCGGTTGCTGCGCTGCACCGCGCGCTCGCCGAAGACGGGGTCCAGGTTCCAGAGGATCGCCTTGGGCTTCAGGTGCGGCAGCACGAAGTCGCGCAGGACGATCGCGTGCGACTGCATGTCCGTGCCCGCCAGGCCGAAGTTGTACGCGCGCAGGCCGGTCAGCTCCTCGAAGGCGACGGGGTCGAAGCCGTTGACCGTGTGCGAGTGCCCGATGGCGACGACGTCGATCGGCCCCTCGTCGGCGTAGCGCAGCGCCTCGCTGTACTTCTGGCTGACGACGTCGCTGCCGAAGAACGTGGGCGAGTTCAGGTCGAGCGCGTAGAGCACCGCTTGCGCGGCGAGCAAGAGGGCACCTCCCAGCCAGAGGGAGCGCCTAGAACTGGAAGTAGACGAAGGGCTCGACATTGTTCTCTCCGACGAGCGCCGTGAAGACGATCAGGCCGGTGAAGACCAGGGTCTCGACGACCCAGTTGCGCGAGAAGAGGGTCAACATGTGGCTCCGGCCCTGGCGGATGGCGCGCTCCATGAAGCCGTCCAGAGTGAAGCTGAGCGAGGCGTAGAAGAGCAGCAGCCACGCCTCGAGTCCGAACTGCCCCTCCCATACCGTGAAGCCGCGAAGCATCGCCAGGGACTGCTCGAAGTCGTCCCCGCGGAAGAACAGCAGGGAGAACGAGAACAGGAAGAAGGTCAGCAGGACGGACGCGACGAACGTCGTCTTGCGCTTCGGTGGCCCGAAGCCGCGCCGCTCGAGCTCGCGCCAGGTGCTCAGGTACAGGCCGTGCAGGAAGCCGAACACGACGAAGTTGTACGAGGCCCCGTGCCAGATCCCCGCCACGAGCATCGTGAGCATCAGGTTCGTGTACACCCGCACCGGCGACCTGCGGCTGCCGCCCAGCGGGATGTACACGTAGTCGCGCAACCAGGTCGACAGCGAGATGTGCCAGCGCCTCCAGAACTCCTGGATGCTGTACGAGAAGAACGGCTGATTGAAGTTGAGCATCAGCTCGATGCCCAGGAGTCGCGCCGTGCCCCGCGCGATCTTGCTGTAGCCGGAGAAGTCGCCGTAGGCCTGGAACACGAACGACATCACGCCGACCGTCGAGACCATGATGTTGGCCTGGTCCGCGCTGCCGTACGCGGCGTCGGTGACGATGGCCAGGGTGTCGGCGATCGCGACCTTCTGGAAGTAGCCGATGGCGATCAGCTTCAGGCCGCTGATGCGCCGCGCCAGCGACAGCGGCTCGCGGGGCTTGACGATCTGCGGCAGAAGCCTGCGACCGCGCTCGATCGGCCCCGCCACGAGCTGCGGGAAGAACGAGACGTACAGCAGGAAGTCCGTGTACTTGCGGCAGGGCTCGAGCTGCCTGCGATAGATGTCGATGGTGTAGGCCATCGACTGGAACGTGTAGAACGAGATGCCGACGGGCAGGATGATCCGCAGCGTGCGCAGGGGGCTGTGGAACCCGAACATCTCGAGGAGGTCGGCGAGGCTCTCCGCGAAGAAGTTGTAGTACTTGAAGAAGAAGAGCAGCCCGAGGTTCGTCGCGATGCTCGCCGTGAGCCACGCGCGTCGGCGGCGGTCGTCGGAAGCTCGAAACGTGCGCCAGCCGGCCACGTAGTCGACGCTGGCCGAGAACACGATCAGCGGCAGCAGGCGCCAGTTCCAGCAGCCGTAGAAGAACAGGCTGCCCGCCAGCAGGAACAGGTTCTGGTGTCGCTTCGGCAGTCGCCAGTAGACGACGTAGACGATCCCGAAGAAGAGGGCGAAGACGACCGAGTTGAACAGCATGGCGACCGGCCGCGCGACGTCTCGGACGGCGGGCAGAAGCTATCCTCAAAGTTCGCTCGACGCCGCCGCAGGCTGCGCCTTTTCGGTCGGCGCCGGCCCTTCGGGATGGGTTCGAGCGGCTCGAAGCCGCTCGCCTCGCTCAGGCGAGGTGCTGCAGACCCTGGGACTGATCCAGGGCCGCGAGCTCGGTGTAGCCACCCAGCCGCTCGCCGTCGATCACGACGATCGGGACCGTCGGCCAGTCGTAGCGCTCGGCGGCCTCGGCTCGGGCGGCGGCGTCGTCGGTGACGTCGATCTCCTCGTACGGCACTTGCCGATCGGCGAGCAGACGCTTGGCCGCGTTGCAGTAGCCGCACCACGAGGCGGCGTAGATCTGGACCTTGGGGCTCTGGGGCATGGCGCTCTTGTGGATCGGGGGGGCTGCGGTTTCGTTCGCCGGGAGGTTGGATGCCGGCCGGCCAGGGCGGTTTCGGGGCCGCGTCGACCGGGCGGGACGAGGCGTCCATCGGTTATAGTCTCCGGCCCGTTTCTGCCCCAAGGGATCCAACCGATGCAAACCCTGTCCAAGCCCTCGCTCGAGTCTCTCAGCCGCAACTTCCATCACTGGGAGAAGACCGGCGACCTGATCGATCAGTGCATCGACCTGATGCTGAACCTGCGGCAGAGCGGCCACCCCGGTGGCTCGCGCTCGAAGGTTCCGCTGCTCGTGGCCTCGACCCTCGGCGCGGGCATGCGCTGGGACATCCGTCGGCCGGACAAGGCCTTCGGCGACCGCTTCGTCCTCGTCGCCGGCCACTGCGTGCCGTCGACCTACGCGATGCTGGCGGTCTACAACGAGGCGCTGCGGATCCGCCACGGGCAGACGAGCGACCCGAAGTACCTCGTCCACGGCGGCGAGGAGCGGACCTTGACCTGGGAGGACCTGCTGTGGCTGCGCCACAACGGTCACCTGCCGGGCCACGCGGAGATGGAGGGCAAGACGCTCCTCTTCAAGTGGAACACCGGACCCTCGGGTCACGGGATGCCGGCGGCGGTCGGCGAGGCCATGGCGCTGAAGCACGCCGGCGCGGGCGACACGCGCGTCTTCGCCGTCGAGGGCGAAGGCGGCCACAGCGCCGGCGCGCACCACGAGTCGAAGAACTCGGCCTGGGGCCTCGGCCTCGACAACCTGATCGTGATGTTCGACTGGAACGACCACGGCATCGACTCGTTCGCCAACAGCGAGGTCGTCGCGGGCGATCCGACGTCCTGGTACGAGCCCTACGGCTGGCGCGTGGCCGGAACCGAGAAGGGCGAGGACTACGCCGAGATCACGAAGGCCCTGATCGACATCGTGCACGCCGAGAAGACCGACGGCCGACCCGGCATGGTCTGGTTCAAGACGCGCAAGGGCCGCGGCTACCACAAGTTCGACGCCGCCTCGCACGGCGCCGCGCACAAGCGCAACTCGGACCTCTTCTGGAAGTGTCGCGACGACTTCCAGGCCAAGTACGGCATGGAGTTCAAGGGCCACGGCAACACGACCGACCCCGGCGAGGACGCCAGCCGCGAGCAGACGCGCGGGTGGTTCGAGCAGGTGTTCGAGGTCCTGCGCCAGGATCAGGCGCTGGTCGAGTACCTCGCGGACACGCTGGTCGAGCTGGGCGACTCCGTGCCGAAGAAGCCGGAGACGTTCCGCCTGACCAAGCCGACCAACCTGGCCCAGGACCGCGAGTGGCTGAACCCGGAGAAGCTGCCCGCGGAGCTCTTCGTCGAGCCCGGGACGAAAGCCCCGAACCGCAAGGGCTTCGCGACCTTCGGCGCGTGGATGAACGGCCGCGCGAAGCGCGAAATGGGCCGGCCGCTGGTCCTCGCATGCTCGGCCGACCTGGCCGACTCGACCAACATCTCGGGCTTCGCCGGCGAGTGGAACGGCGAGCCGGGCTTCGGCTGGTACGACCGCGAGAAATCCACCGAAGGCTGCCTGCTGCCGCAGCAGATCACCGAGTTCACCAACTCCGGCGTCACGGTCGGCCTGGCGTCGGTGAACATGTCCGCGGAACCCGAGAAGGAGTTCCTGGGCTACTGGGGCGCGTGCTCGACCTACGGCTCCTTCTCGTACCTGAAGTACGGCCTGATGCGTCTCTTCTCGCAGCTCGCGCAGGACTGCCCGCTGAAGGTCGGCAAGGTCATCTGGGTCGCCGGCCACTCCGGCCCCGAGACCGCCGAGGACAGCCGCACGCACTTCGGCATCTTCGCGCCGGGCGTCACGCAGCTCTTCCCCGAAGGCCAGGTCATCAACCTGCACCCGTGGGAACACAACGAGGTCGCTCCCGCGCTGGCCGCGGCGCTGCACAGCGACATCCCGATCATCGCGCTGCACCTGACGCGACCCAACGTCACGGTTCCGGACCGCGCCGCCCTCGGCGTCGCGTCGTACATGGAGGCCGCGAAGGGCGCCTACGTCGTCAAGCCGCACGACCCGAACCGCCCCGCCGAAGGCACGATCATCGTGCAGGGCACCAGCACGACGGATTCGATCTACGAGCTGCTCCCGCGCCTGCTCGCCGGCGAGGGCCCCAACGTCAAGCTCGTCCAGGCCGTGTCGTGGGAGCTCTTCCAGCGGCAGCCGCAGACCTACCGCGACGAGATCCTGCCGCGCCGCGACTGGCTCGACTCGACCGTCGTCACCAACGGCGCCCGCCGGCTGATGCACGACTGGATGCCGAACGACGTCGCCGCGGAGTACGCGATGAGCTCCGACTGGGACAACCGCTGGCGCACCGGCGGCAACGTCGAGGAGCTGAAGCGCGAGGCGCACATCGACGCCGAGAGCCTGTGGAAGGGCATCGAGCGTTTTGCGCGCGACGCGGACGCGCGGCGCAAGCGGCTCTCCTGGTCCTGAGGCGGCCGGGGACGGGGGCCGGGGAGTCCATGGGGATCCCACCGCCCCCACCCCCACCCGCAGGGACCGTGCCTCTCGCGTTCGGTGGCGGATCCCGTGTCGAGAAATGCGGCCGCCGGGCCGCCCGTCCAGCCCCCCTCCCCAGCCCGTCCCCGCGCCCCGAACTCTGCCCGCCGACCGCTCGCATCACGGATCCAGGCTTCGTACACCGACCCCATGCGGCTTCGATTCCTCCTCGCCTCCCTGGCCGGCGCGACCACGCTCCTGCTCTTGCTCGGCTCCTGCGGCGGCGCGCAGAGCGACTCGTCGACGGGCGTCGAGCGCGTGGTGCTGATCGTCTGTGACACGCTGCGCGCCGACCGACTCGGGCTCTACGGGTACGAGCGCGACACGAGTCCGAGGCTCGACGCCCTGGCGCGCGAGGCGGTGGTGTACGACGAGGCCTACGCCTCCGCGCCGATGACGGTGCCGGCCATGGCCAGCGTCATGACGGGCCGGTTCCCGCAGGAGGTCGGCGTGACGCCGGGCAACTTCCGGCTCATTCCCGCCGAGGTCGAGACGCTGGCCGAGCGCCTGCAGGCCCACGGCGTGAAGACCGCGGCGGTCGTCTCGAACCCCGTGCTGACGCGTCGCGGCGCCGGCACCCCGGGTGGGTTCGAGCAGGGCTTCGACCACTTCGACGCGAAGATGAGCCAGCGCGAGAAGGTGCGCAAGGCGATGTGGGAGCGGCCCGCGCCGGACACGACCGACGCGGCGATCGACTGGCTCGAACAGGCCAAGACCGCGGGCGACGAGCGCTTCTTCCTGTGGGTGCACTACCAGGACCCGCACGGGCCGTACACGCCGCCCGCGGACTACGCCGAGCGGTTCGACTCCGGGCACGAGGACTCGCGCCGGGTGCGCGTCGGCTCGGGCAAGCTCGGACGCGGCGTGATTCCGCACTACCAGAACCTCGACGGCGAGCAGCGCGTCGACGTCTACAGGGACCTCTACGACGCCGAGATCGCGTACTTCGACGAGCACGTCGGACGCTTGCTCGACTGGCTGCGCGACAACGACCTCGACGACGGCACGCTGATCGTCTTCACGGCCGACCACGGCGAGGCGCTGGGCGAGCACGAGTACTGGTTCTGCCACGGCGAGAGCGTGTACCGCGACGTCGTGCGCGTGCCGTTCGTCGTGCGCTACCCCGACGGCGCGCGCGCGCCCGCGGCCACGCAGGACGCGGACGGCTTCCGGCGCGTCGCGTCGCTCGTGGGGCACGTGGACATCCGGCCGACGATCGAGGCCGCCTTCGGCATCGAGCCGGGCAGCCGTCGCGGACAGGCGCTGATCGGCGCCGACGTGCCGACCGGCCGCGTGCTCCCGCAGCGGCTGCTGCCCGACGAGAGCCGCGCGAAGTGGGAGGCGTTCTCCGACGGCCGCTATCGCGTGGTCTGGCACGAGGAGGAGAAGCGCTATCGCCTGTTCGACATCCTCGACGACCCCGGCGAAACCGTCGACCTCGCGCCCGGCAACCCGGCGCGCGTCGAGGCCTTGCTGGACGCGTTCAAGGCCTACGAGGCGGCGACGCGCGAAGCGGTTCGGGTCGATCAGGCGGAAGTCGAGGAGATGGACGAGGAGCGCAGGAAGCTGCTGGAGAGCCTCGGCTACGTCGACGGCGGCGCGGACAACGACGACGCCGAAACCGAGGGCTCCGAGCCGAAATGACACCGAACGCGCCCGGCCGCGGCGGCAGGAGCCTGCTCATCGAGCCCTGGCGCGGCCGCGACCGGCTGCTGTTCGCCGCGCTCGCCGCGGCGCTCGTCGCCAGCCTCGCGTTCACCGTCCACGCCTGGCACGACGCGGTCAACGACGCGTCGATCTACGTACTGACCGCCCGCAACCTCGCCGCGGGCGAGGGCTACAGCCTGCTCGGCGAGCCATTCCTCGTGCGCCCGCCCGGCTTCTCCGCGCTGCTGGCACCGTTCGTCGCGCTGCGCGGGATCGACTTCCGCGCGCTGAACCTCTTCGTCTCGAGCTTCGCGGCGCTCGGCGCGTTCCTGCTCGCACTGTACGCGCGGCCGCGCGTCGGAACGGTGCTCGCCATCGCGCTCGCCGTGCTCGTGTGGCTGAACCCGGGCTACCAGCGGCTCGCGAACCGCGTGCTGTCCGACGCGCCGGGCGCGGCGCTGATCGTCGGCTGCCTGCTGGTCGACCGCTGGGCCGTGCGCGGCGGCGCGAAGCGCGAGGTCGTGCTGGCGCTCTGCGTCGCGGCGTCGGCGTACGTGCGCACCGCGGCGATCCTGCTGGTGCCGGCCATCTTCCTCGCGCGGCTGCTGCACAAGCATTCGAGCTTCGCGGGCGAGGACTGGAAGCGCTTCGCGCGCGCGCGGCTCGCGCCGGTGGTCGTGCTGCCGCTCCTCTGCCTGCTTCCGTGGCAGTTGCACGTCGCGAGAAACCTCTCCGACGAACCCAGCGACCAGACCTGGCTGCACTCCTACGACACGGCCATGTGGCACGAGGATCCCGGCGACCCCGCGTCGCGGCGGCTCGCGGCCGGCGAGGTGCTCGCGCGCGTCCCCGAGCGCCTCGGCGACGTCGCCCACGTCCTCGGCAGCCGGCTGACGTCCGTCCTCGTCGATCGCCCGAAGGAGCGCCCGGTCGGCCCCGTGCACGTCGTCGTCACGGCGCTGCTCCTCGCGGGCTGGCTCACGGGGCTGGTGCGGCACCGCGGAACCGGCGAGCTCTTCCTCGGCTTCGCGCTGGCCACACTGCTCGTGTACTTCGCGTTCGACGACCGCCTGGCGCTGCCGCTCTGGATGCTGGCGCTCGTCTCGACCGCCGAGCTCGTGGCCTTCCTGCTGCGGCGCTTCGTCTGCGACCGCTCCGCCAAGGCCTGGACGCTCGCCCTGCTCGCAGCCGCGGCGTCGGTCGACTTCGCCTGGCGCGACGGCTGGGACGAGATCGAGGCGCGCCACGAGCACCGCCGGGCCGTCTCCGCGGCCCTCCGCCCGGCCCTCGCGCCCGCCGAGCGCCTGGCGGCCTCCACGGGCTGGCACCTGGCCCTGTGGCTCGACCGCCCGGTCTGGAGCCTCGCGTTCGCCACCCGGCGCGCGGGCAGCACGACCGGCGCGGAGGCGGCGATCGCGCGCCACGGGATCGACCGCGTCGTCCTGCTGGACGACCGCCCCGGCGACCGGCCGCTGGTCGAGTACTTCGAGCAACGCCACGGCCCGGGCGAGCGCGTCGAGGGCGCCCGGCTGTATCGGGTCGCGGACGCTCCGGGTCGCTGAGCGTCGCGGATGCGCCGGGTCGAGGGTCGCGGATGCGCCGGGTCAAGGGTCGCTGATGCTCCGGGTCGAGGGTCGCGGATGCTCCGGGGCGAGCCTCTCGATCGAAACGGCCTTCGCCTCTACCCTGGGGCCATGCGACGAATGCTCGGTCGGATCGCGCTGCTCTCCCTCGCCGCGCTCGGGGGCTGCCGACTGCAGCCGGACTACAACCGCCCGCTGGCCGAAGGTGCGCCGGCGCTGATCCCGCTCGCGCCCGGCGAGCGGCGGCCGGAGTTCGCGGCCGACTGGGGCTGGCGCGACGAACTCGTGTCGTCGCTCGACCGCTCGATCGAGTGGATGACGCGGCCGTCGTCGAAGCAGCACTTCCCGATCGAGGGGATCACGCACGCGCACGCCGAGCAGAGCCTCCTGCGCTTCCGCGAGCTGATCGACGAGTCCCCGAACCACGGCGCGTTCCTGCGCTCGCTCGAGGACGAGTTCACCGTGTTCAAGAGCGCCGGCTGGGACAGCGAGGGCGGCGGCGTGCTGTTCACGGGCTACTGCACGCCGATCCTCCCCGGCAGCACCGAGCCCGGGCCGGGCTACGACTGGCCGCTGTACGGACTGCCGCAGGACCTCGAGAAGGGGCCGGACGGCAAGATCCTCGGGCAGCGCACGGCCAGCGGCGACCTCGTGCCGTATCCGACGCGCGAGGCGATCGAGGCCAGCGCGCTGCTGCAGGGCCAGGGGCTCGAGCTCGCGTGGCTGCAGAATCCCGTCGACGCGTACATCGCGCACGTCAACGGCTCGGCCTTCATCCGCCAGCCGTCGGGCGAGATCCTGCGGCTCGGCTACTCCGGGAAGAACGGGCGCCCCTACCGCTCCCTCGGCAAGGAGCTCGTGGCCGACGGCGTGCTGCGCGCCGACGAGGTCAGCCTGTCCGCGATCCGCGCGTGGGCGCGGGAGACGCCCGTGGAGGTCGTGACCGAGTACCTGAACCGCAACGAGTCGTACGTCTTCTTCATCCCGATCGAGGGCACGCCGCGCGGCAGCCTGAACCTCGAGGTGACCGGCGAGCGGACGCTCGCGACCGACAAGACCCTCTTCCCGCGCGGCGCCATGACGTTCGTCGAGGCCGAGCTGCCCAGCGCCGGCGAGGGCCTGCGGCCGTTCCGCCGCTTCATGCTGGACCAGGACACCGGCGGCGCGATCCGCACGGCGGGGCGCGCGGACATCTATCTCGGCGTCGGCGACGCGGCCGAGCTGCGCGCGGGGCACACGCGCTCCGAGGGACAGCTCTACTACCTGTTCCTGAAGCAGGCGCCGAGCCCCTGACGCAGCCGGACTCCCCCGGACGAAGCGGCAGCGCGCGGTCTCCGATTCGAGAACGCGGGGCGCGCGGCCTTGATCGGAAACGAGCCCCGAACCTGCGTGGCTTTGACATTCTGGTCGCACTCTCTTCCGGCCGGAGCGAGCGCCGATCTTCCGGATCGCGTCCGGCCCCGACCCCGCGCTCCAAGGAGTTCCCGATGCGAATCCACCACGCCCTCGCCGCGCTCGCGCTGCTCTCCGCCGCAGCGCAGGCCCAGGTGCTTCAGATCACGTCCGCGACGCGCGACTACGCGGCCATCGCGACCGGCTACGACTACGAGTTCGACGATGGCGTCGGGTCGAACGCCTCGACGCAAGCGACCGCGGGCCCGTGGATCCAGGACCACGCCTTCGCGCTGTCGGACTACTACCACAACGAGGTCTCCTCGGCCGCGATCGTCCACGAGTCCGAGATCGGGCCCGGCGGCGTGTCGCTGGACTTCTTCGCGGTCAGCTCGGCCGAAGGTTCGCTGCACTACACCGACGGCTGGTCGGACTGCGGCCTCGACGTGACGTTCACCGCGCCCGTGCAGACGCGCTACCGCCTGCGCGTCGACGCGACGACGACCGACGACGGCTACGCGATCGCCGAGGCGCGCCTCCACGGCCCCGCGGGCAGCGTCGCGAACGTCTACGTGTACGACGGGGCGGGCGACCAGCTCGAACAGCGCGGCTGGCTGCCGGCCGGCGTCTACGACCTCGACGCCTCCGTCGAGGCGGTGGCGATCGCCGGTTCCGGGGTCTCGCTGGCCGCGGTGACCACGCTGCAGCTCGACCTGCAGATCGTGCACGCCGCCGACTTCGACACGAACGGCAACGTGAACTTCCTCGACGTCCGCGCCTTCCGCCTGCGCCACCAGGCCGGCTCGCCCGCCGCCGACTTCGACGGCGACGGCGACACCGATGCGGCCGACTGGACCGCCTTCCACCGCGCCTGGCGCGCGCGCTGACCGGCGCCGAACAACTCTCTCCCCCCCCGAAGGAGCCCCTCGTCGCCGGCGACGAGGGGCTCCGTTCGTTCGGAAGTTCTCCCGCGCCGGTCAGCTCCCCGTGGGCCACGGCAGGATGCCGGTCAAGCCGATCCGGGCCGAGGCGCCGGACTCGTCGCCCGAGAGCGGCGTGGCGACACCGACGTCGAGCTGGACCGAGTCGGACACGAGGAACGCGAAGCCGAGGAGCGCGGCGGTGCTCCAGTCGTTCGGCTCGGGTGCCCAGGCTCCGGAGAGCTCGGCGAAGAGCGTTCCGCGACGCGCCACGGCGAGCTGCAGAACGGCGGAGAGGGAGTGTTCCGCATCGAAGTCGCGACGTCCCTCGCCGACGAGGTCGAGGCGGTACGAGCCGACGAGCCCCACGCCGGGTCGCGGGCTGGCAGCGGCGATCAGGGCTCCCGTGAAGCCGAGCTCCGCGCGGCCGGCGCCGTCGTCCTCCGCGGGGAGCAGCGCCCCGGCCTCGAAGGCCAGGCTCCAGTCCCGCGCCTCGCGAAAGCGCCGACGGACGCTGAGGCCGACGTCGCCGAGGCCGCGCACGTCCGGGCCGTCGACGTGCACGCGACGCACGGGCGACGCCGTCGCGAACAGCTCGGTCGAGTCGTCGACGCCGAACTTGATCGCGGCCGGTACCTCGAGCTGCGCGCCGGGATCGAGGACCAGCCCGGCCTCGATCTCGACCCGGCCGGCCGCGGTCGTGTCGGTGTCGGTGTAGACCGCCAGGCGCGCGGGCAGGAGCTCGCCCTCGAGGGCGAGGTCGGCGCAGCCGGACGACGACAGCGCGAGCACGAGGGCGATCGAGATGCGGCGAAGAAACACGAGTGCCTCCGCAGCGAACTACGGAGGCACTCCTCGATCGGATCGCGCAGGGTGCGCGAAGCGCGCCGAGCTCAGGCGGCGCGTGTCGTCGAACTCAGGATGATGACGCAGCCGCCCTCGGTCGAGTGGACCTCGTGGTGGGAGCCCGTCGGCGCGTACATGAAGTCGCCGGCGTGCATCGTGCGCTCGCCGATGGAGAGGTCGCCTTCGAGGACGACACACTCTTCCGGGCCGTCGTGGTCGTGCGCGGGGAACGAAGTACCCGGCTGCATGCGGACCATCATCGCGTAGCGGCGCACCGACGCGTCGACATAGAGCCGGCGGACCTCGATGCCGGGGATCGGCGTGGCTTCCCACTCGCCGTCGCTCTCGCTGCGGAACGAGACGTCGTCCGTCGCGTCGGAGCCCCAGACCATCCACGGCAGCGCGGGGGCCTCCGGCGGCGCCTCCTCGCGGATGCGCGCGCGCAGGCGGTCGAACAGGTCCGCGGACGGCTCCGCCTCGGGTGCGGCGAGCGCCAGGCTGCCGAGCAACGGGTCGAGCGACGCCAGCTCGCCGCTGCACGTCTCGCAGTCGTCGAGATGACCCTCGAAGTCCTCGGCGCCCGGGAACTCCCGGTCTCCGAGCACCCACTGCGCCGCTTCCTCGTGCCAGCGGCAGGGATCGTGATTCCGTTGCTTCATGCGAGGCCTTCCTCCGGAGTCTGGAGCAGGTCCCTGAGCCTCGCCAGTCCGGTGCGTATCCTGGATTTGACGGTCCCGAGCGGCGCGCTCGAGACCTCTGCGATGCGTGAGTGGCTGTAGCCGCCGAAGAACGCCGCGCAGATCGCGTTGCGCTGGTCCGCGGGGAGCTCGGCGAGGGCGTGGCGCACGGCCTGCGCCCGCTCGGATCCAGCCGCCGCGTCGCGCGGGTCCGGGCCGGCGTCGCGCAGGATCTCGGTGTAGTCCGCGAGGTCCTCGGAGCCTGCGAAGCGCCGCAGCGAGCGGACCTTGTCGATCGACCGCGCGCGCGCGATGGTCAAGAGCCACGCGATGGCCGACCCGCGCGCCGGATCGTAGTCCGACGCCTTGCGCCAGACCTGGCTGTAGGCGTCGAGCGTGGCTTCCTCCGCGGCTTCCCGGTCGCCCACGATGCGCAGCGCCAATCCGAACACGCGGCGCTTCGTGATCTCGTAGAAGTCGTGGAGAGCCAGCTCCTCGCCGCGCGCGACGCCGAGGAGCAAGTCCTCGAGCGGCGGCGAATCGGCCTGTTCGCTGCTGGTGGGCTCCATGTGGGTCTCCTCCCGACAGCGGGGATACGACAGAGCCCCGCGACGCGGATCGCGCGAATCCGGAAAAAGGAGGGCCGACGGAGCCGAACCGCCCCGCCGGCCCCGAGGGCACGTTCCGCGACCCGTGACGCTCGCTCCTAGCGGAGCGCCCCCAGGAGGAACTCGGCCCGTTCCGCCACCTCGGAGACGGGGTTCGCCGCCAGGGAGGCCCGCAGGTGGCGTTCGGCGGACTCGCGGTCGCCGGCCTCGGCGCACGCGGCGCCCGCCAGGTACAGCAGGCGGGCGTCGCGCAGGCCGACCTCCAGCGCGCTCTCGATCTCTGCCCGGGCCGCCGCCGGCTCGCCCGAGGCGAGCAGCGCCGCGGCGTAGGTCGCGCGGGTCTGGACGTCGGCGCGGCGCTCGCGCTCGGCGCGCGCGATGCGCAGCGCCTCGTGCTCGGGGGGTAGGCACGCCGGCGCGGAGCCGGCAGCGGACGCGTGCTCGGTGTAGTAGCGCACGAGCTCGCGGTTGGCGTTGTCCACGCCGCCCATCTCGTGCCGCGCGTCCTCCTCGAAGCGACGGTAGGCGTCGAGAGCTTGCTCGCCGCGACCCGCGCGCTCGAGCGCGACGGCCAGCTCGAACAGGTTCTCGGGGTGCGGCGCGATCTCGTAGCGCCGCTCCAGGATCGTCACGGCCTCGTCGAGGCGTCCCTGCGCCCGGCGCACCTCGCCCTGGATCGCCAGCGCGTAGTGGTAGTCGGGGAAGAGCTCCAGCGCCGCGCCGATCGTGGCGTCGGCGGACTCGGTGCGTCCGGAGGAGCTCAACAGGTGCGCGACGTGCGTCAGGATCCACGCGCGGTCCTCGCGCTCGCGGCTCGGCATGGCGTGGAAGGCCGACTCGAACATCTCGATCGCGCCGTCGACGTCGCCGAAGATCTCGCGCAGGTACGCGGCCCGCGTCAGGCCGGCCAGGTTGCCCGGGCGCATGTCGAGCAGCCACTGCGCGGCCTCCTCGGCCTCGTCGTAGTTGCCGAGCTCGACGTGCGCGTCCACGAGGAACGCGAGCACCTGCAGGTCGTCGGGGACCTCCTCGTGCAGCGCCTTCGCGGCGGTCAGCGCGGCGGCGAACTCGTGGCGGCCGAGCTGCAGCCAGACGGCCAGGCGGCGCGCGGGAAAGTTGTCCTCGCGCAGCTCGAGCGAGCGCTCGAGCGCCTGCTCGGCCAGGTCGTAGTACTCGGGATCGGCCGTCTCCCGCGCGCGCCGCGCGTGGGCGAGTGCGAGCTGGTTGTGAGCCTCGAAGGAGTCGGGGTTGGCCTCGATCGCATTCCGGGCCCGCTCGGCCGCGCGCTGCGCGGGGGTCTGCGGGGACGCGGCGGGCGTGGATCCGGAGAGAAGAAGCGCGGTCAGAAGGAGAGCTTGCATGGTCGTGTCCTCGGGTCGGTCGGGTGTGCGGGGTTCGTCTGCGTGCTGGTTCGGGGCGAGCGCGGTACGCGGCCGGCGGCCGCGGGACCTCGCCCGCGACCGCTCGGCCTCGAGAGTCCTCAGTCCACGGGTCCGCCACCGGCTTCGCCGGGGTCGACGTGCCGACGGTTGCGACCGTCGGGCGCCGAGGCGAGGTACGGGAACGAGGTGCGGAACGGCGCGTCGTTGACGTTCACGCCGTCGCCGAGACGGTCGTTGATGCCCGGCGTGAAGCCCGGGAAGGTCGGGTCGAGGACGCCTCCGACCGCGACGCGCAGCGTGATGTCGACGACGTCGTCGAACACGCGACGGCCGTTCGGGAATCCACCGGCGTCCCCGTCGATCAAGCCCAGGCGACTGGCCTGGTCCGGCGGGGTGGCCGGAATGCCGGTGTTGATCCGCAGCAGGTCCGCGATCGGACCCGGGCTGATCCCGGCCGGAAACGTGTACGTCACGAGCGGGGCGAGATCGTTGCGCGGGGCGGAGGGCACGGAGAGAGCTCCCCCGTAGAGGGCCTCGACGACACGAACGATCGGCGGGTCGAAGAAGAAGTTCGCGAACTGGTCGTCGTTGACCGGAGCGTCCATGCTGAAGCGGTCCTTCGAGCCGATGCCGACGAGGAGCTCGTTGATCAGCGGGTTGCCCTTGCGCTGCACACGCCGCCACGGACCGACGTCCTGGGACGGCAGCGGCGAGCGGCGGATCGTCTGACGGCGACGCGCCGTCGACGCGTACACACCGAGCACGGCGGCCGGCGAGCTCGGCGGCTCGACCAGGCCCGTCGACGTCAGCATCTCGATCGGGATCTCGATCGCGATGGCGTTCACGGCGAACCCCGAGAACGTGTCGCTTACGAAGTTGAAGTCGGCGGAGTCCTCGAACGCCGTCAGCACGGCCGGGACGCCGCTGCCCAGCGTGCGGTAGTTGGCGGTGTCGAAGGTGGCGCCCAGGTCGAGGAAGAACGGGTCGTCCACCGTCCCGGCGAAGACCGACATGCCGTTCGGAAGGGCGTACGTGCCCTGCGCGAAGAGCGCCTCGTAGTCCATCGTGCGCGGGCCGGCGTTGCCGGGAACCGCGAAGAACGGCGAACCGTCGGGGTTCGCGAGATCGGTGGCCTGGCGCGCGTCCAGGTCGACGAACTCGATCTGATAGGACTGACGCTGGTTCAGCCCGATGTCCTGGAAGCCGCGGATCTGCGGCGGAACGACGAGCTGGTTGGTGCCCGGCGCGAACGCTCCGCTGTCGCCGATACCCGCCACGGCCGTGTAGAGATCCGGCAGCCGGTACTCGGTCTGGAAACCGACGCGCACGGCGCGGTTGGGCAGGCCGTCCTGGTCGTTGTCGATGTAGAACTCGTAGCGGATGCCCGGATCGAACGGGAAGAGCGTCGGGCCGTTGCCCGGTTCGAGGAAGGGGTCGACGCACATGATGAGCGTGACCTTCTCGGGCGTGAGGCCCGCGGCCTGGCCGCCGTCGTAGCTGACGAAGGCGAAGACGTCGGTGATGTCGGCCTTCGTATCGAGGGCCGTGATGGGAGCTTCGCGGTGGTTGGACGCGAACGCTCCGAGGGTGAGCGATGCGAGCGCTCCGGCGGCGAGGGCGCGCCGGCGGCGGACGGGGTTCATGATCGGTCCTCCGGTCTGGGAGTGCAGTACTTCGGATTCGAGCGCCACGCTGGCTCTCTCGACACCCGGCCTACGAGCGGTCCCGTCCCGGTGGATCGCGCCGAATCCGATGGACGTTCCGCGGCGCGAGCGCGCGCGCGTCTCCGGTGCGGCGCGCGAGCGCGCAGCACAATTACGACGCGAGGAGCTGCTTGGATCGGACCTTCTGCGCCGATTCTCCGGCGCGGGTCCGAACCCGCGTGTGCACGCGGCGGGACTCGACCGGCTCGCGGCGCGGTCGGGTCGAGTCGCAATCCTCGCGGCCGGCTACTGGCGGCTCACCATCTCGCCGATCCAGATCGGCGCGAAGGGCGAGGTGCAGCCCTTCGAGACGGGGTAGTCGCGGTAGACGCCCAGCGCCTCGCCGATGGCGACGGCTCGCTCGCGATGCTCCGCGCGGTGGATGCCGATCGCCACCAGGCAGGTGTTCATCGTCCACTGCACCTCGGGAGCCGCGGCTCCCATCTCGGCCTCGATGCGATCCAGCAGCGCCGCGAGGTCGAGCCCATCGGGACTCTTCGCGACGCGCTCGGCGGTCGCCGCCCATCCGGCGCGAGCGGCCATCGAGTCGTCGGAGGCCATCCAGCCCTGGCGCAGCGTCTCCCTGTCGGGGTGCTTCTTCACGACGTACGCGGTCAGCCAGTCCGCCACCTGCACGAAGGTGGCCGACCGCACCATCCGATCCAACTCGTCCGCCGACAGCGCCTTCGGCCGGAGGATCAAGATGGCCAGGAGCCGGGCGTCGGCGTTCCCGGTCCGCCAGAGGTCGAGCGCGAGTTCGTGGTTGCCCTTGATCTCCTTGGCCAGCGCCCGGATGTCGCCGAGTCGGACGCCGAACTGGTTTTTTCCCGCACCGTTCTTGCGGTTCTGCGCGCGCATCTTGTCGGTGCCGAGCGCCTTCAGCCTCTCGAGTGCTGCTTGGAGTTTCATCCGCGTTTCCTCCTGTCGTTTGGCCGAATGGCGGCCGGACCGTGGAGCGGCCGAGGCGGGTCCGGCTGGCGCCGTTCGCGGAAAGGCGAATAGCCTCCTCGAACCGCGCGCCTCGGCGGTACCATGCGACGCCGCCACGGAGCTCCCACATGGCCAACTACGACATCGTGAGTTACACCGTTCAGCCCGTCGAGGGCGACGACCAGGTCGAGGTCATCATCCACTCCTCGGATGGCAACAAGTGGGAGTACGGAATCCCCTTCAGCCGCGCCACGGGCCGCTACCACTTCGAGGAGATCGACGTGCTGGCCATGGACTTCGGCGACGAGTTCGCCGAGGAGCTTCAGGAGAAGCTGGACGAGCTCGTGAAGGGCCTGCTGGACGGCTGAGACCCGCGGGCCGACCGCCCGCGAACGGTCTTCGTCGGATCCGGCGGAAGCGTCAGCGGGAGGACTGTGGCTCCGGCGCGGCCGCGACGGCCAGGAGTTCCTCGAGGGCCTCTTTCTCGCTGCCGTCACCGACCAGGGCGAGGGCGCGATTCGCCATGTCGCGCGCGCCGTCCAGCTCACCGCGGTCCATGTGGAGCTCCGCGAGCCTCGTCAGGGAGGGAACGTGCGTGGGATCGGTCTCCACGGCGCGCCGCAAGCGACGGAGCGCCTCGTCCTCTCGGTCGCCGTCGAGCAACACGAGCGCCAGGTAGAAGTGCGCCTCCGTGTTCTGCGGATCCTTGGAGACGGCGTCGCGCAGCCAACGCATCGCTAGCAGGCGAGCTTCGGGACAGCTTCCGCGCACTCGTTCGTCCAGGTAGAGCGAGGCGGCCGAGACCAGGATGTGGGCGGGCTGGTCGCCGAACTCGAAGGCACGCTGGTAGCTGCCCAGGGCCGCGACCGGGTCTCCCGATCGTCGAGTCGCCTCCGCCAGGAGCCAGCACGTCTCCGCGTCGGCGTGGCCGAGGGCGATGCGCCGGCGCAGGGGTTCGCGCGCCGATTGCTCGAGGCCGAGCTCGAGGCGGAGTCGTCCCAGCGCCAGCAGCGCGGACGGGCGGTCCGGATCCGCTTCCAGGGCCTGCAGGTAGCACTTCTCCGCGGCCCGACGGAAACCCCGCCCGGCCAGGACCTCGCCGTTCACCTCCAGCAGCCGCGGATCCCCGGGACTGAGCCGCAGGCCGATCGCCAGCACACCCTGAGCGCTGGAGGGATCGCGCAGGCGGCACAGCGCTCGAGCCGTCTCGGCGCAGGCGACCTCCCAGTCGGTCCCGTGGCGCATGAAGATCTCGTTCCAGCGCCCCGCGGCCTCCTCCCAGCGCTCCGCGTTCGAAGCCTCGCGGGCCAGACCCCACTCGTCGCGCTCGTCCTGGGGAACCTTCCACGCACCCTCGCCGGTCGCCGAGCAGGCTACGAGCAGGATGCAGGAAAGGGCCCCCAGCAGGGCTTCGCTCAGGCGTTGGTACCCGTCGATCGGCCTCATCGTCCGTCTGGTCCGCGCTCTCACGCGGCTGGCACCCCCCCCGACCCAAGCTGTTCGTCCTTCATTCTATAGGATGCCGAGCCGCGGAAGACTCGGGTGGACTTGGTTGGTTCCTGGAACGTCGCCGCGGCCAGTTTCCAGATCCGCACGCCCCCTACGCGCGGCGAGCGATGTCTTGCCGGTTCGTTCGAATTGCATGCTTTCGAAGAGTCCAGTTCCGCCTCCAGCCATGCCCGTCCTGGCCGTCACGCTCGACGTCGGCGGGACCCTCTTGCGAGAGGTGTCCTCACGAAGCCGGATCTACACCGAGGCCGCCCGGCGGCGGGGTCTCGAGCTGACCGAGACGGAGATGGGCCTATGGATGCATCGGACGCACGAGGAGCTCTCCCTTGAGTGGAATGGCTGTTTCCGCTACTCGGACGACTGGTTCCGCGCCTTCATCGAACGGATCTACTGCGGAGAGCTCGGGTTGGACCCCCGGGACCTGCCGGACCTCCAGAGCGAGCTCTTCGACCGCTTCTCCGACCCCTCGACCTTCCGCCTGTTCCCAGGAGCCCTGGAGCTCCTGCAGCGGCTTCGCAGCGCCGAGGTGCGCATTGGAATCGTCTCCAACTGGAGCCCGCGCCTGAAGCCCATCCTGACGGGTCTGGGCGTCACGGGCCTCGTGGACGGGATCTGGGTCTCCGCCATCGAGCGCGTGGAGAAACCGACGGCGGAGATCTTCCTTCGAGCCTGCCGCGGACTGAACGTGGAGCCGAGCGCTGCGTTGCATGCGGGAGACCACCCCGAGAAAGATGTCGAAGGCGCCCGGGCCGCGGGCCTTCGTGCCGTCCTGGTGGATCCGTCCGGCGCCCACGAGGATCACGACGGGCACCGCGTCCGGAACCTGCTCGACCTGCTGGATTGCATTCCAAACCTCCGCCATGACCGAACCTGACATCGAACGGGAAGTCGTCAGCGCCCGCGCCTCCATCGACCGCGTACGAGGCGCCCTCGCCGAGAGGTTCCTCGGTCACGAGGGCGTCGTGGACGAGCTGCTCCTGGTGATCCTGTCGGGCGGCCACGCCCTGATCGAGGGTGTTCCCGGAGTGGGCAAGACGACGCTGGTGCGCTCGCTGGCCGCAGCGCTGGACGCGAAGTTCGGACGCGTCCAGTTCACACCCGACCTCATGCCTGGCGACATCCTGGGCACGCGCGTGCTGGAAGAGCGAGACGGTGAGCGTCGTTTCGTCTTCCACCTCGGTCCGATCTTCGCCAACGTCGTGCTGGCCGACGAGATCAACCGCGCGACGCCCCGCACGCAATCCGCGCTGCTGGAGGCCATGCAGGAACACTCCGTGACGGCCTTCGGGGAGACGCGTTCCCTTCCCGAGCCGTTCTTCGTGATCGCGCCGGAGAACCCGATCGAGATGGAGGGCACCTATCCACTTCCGGAGGCGCAGCTCGATCGCTTCCTGTTCAAGATCCGCATCGAGACCCCGAACGTCGACGAGCTGGTGGCGATCCTGGAGTCGAGTGCGGGACCGGTCGGCCCGGCCGCCTCCCCGGTGTTGCAGAGGCCGGAGCTGGTGCGCGCGCAGCAGCTCGTTCGCGAGATCCCTGCCGCATCCGACATCGTCCGGGAGATCGCCCAGCGCGTGCTCCTCTCGCATCCGACGACGCCGGGCTGCCCGGACTCGGTGCGCAGCAACGTGCGGCATGGCGCCAGTCCGCGCGGCGGCCAGGCCATGCTGCTCGCCGCGCGTGCCCATGCGTTCATGAACGGACGGCTCCACGTCTCGACGGCCGACGTGCGGCGCGTCGCCAGGCCGGCGCTGAGGCACCGACTCCTGCTGAACTACGAAGCCGAGGCCACGGGAGTGAATCCCGACGAGATCGTCGACGAGCTGATGCAGCTGCCTGTCTGAGAGGATCGTCTTCTTCACGGTTCGAGGACGTTCGGAAGCCGCGACGGTTGCGCCGTAGGCGCGACTTTCCTTCGCGACTTGCGCAAGCCGTGGACTCATCGGGGCTTGCCGCGCGCGTTCGGGCGCGCCGTGTGAAATGCGGCGCTCGGCGCGTCAGTTCGCGAGCCGGGAGTTCCTTGTGAGGCGTAGGCGCTGTCCTTTCGGGCGGCGCCGATCCCCCGCTCGCACGGGGATCAGGCCTTCTTCGGCCTCCTCGTCGTCTCCGGATTCTCCGGAGACCCAACCTTGCCCTGGAGAGATCGCTCACCATGAAAACCATCCCTCGCACCCACTCCACCGAAGTGAAGTCCGGTTCCCCGCGCGCCCTCCCGTCGCGCGGAGACGCGCGCCCGCGCATTCTCGGGCCGCTTCGCTTCGGAGTCGTTCCGCTCCTGTTCGCGTTCCTGGCGCTGGCGGGATTCACCTTCGCCGACATCCCCATCACGGGCTCGATCACCGGCAACAGCACCTCGTACACCATCAGCTTCGGCCCGGCGAACGCCGGATCGACCTGCTTGGTCACGGTGCAGAACGCGACGACCAACCAGTCCGTCGCCACGAACCACACGGCCAACCAGTCAGGTCAGGTCATCGGGGCGGCCTTCCTGTCCGGCGGTATCGCCGGTGGCGACACGGTTCACGTCACCGTCTATCAGCCCAACCCGATGGGAGAGCTGGAAGTCGTCGCCACGGCCTCCTTCACGAAGCCGAAGCCTCCGTTCGTTCTTCGGTTGGCCCGGGCCCTGCAGCGCGCCGTCCAGGAGCTCCTGGGCTGACCACCTCCATCCGGGGCGGGGCCCCAGGCGGGGTCCCGCCCCACTTCGGAACATGAAGAAACTCTCGCTCGCCGCGCTGGTCGCCATGGCGGTGTGGGTCCTGGTTGCAGCGCTCCTGCACTCGCCCGCGCAGCACCTCCTCGAACCCACGCCCGCCGCCGTCAACAAGGAGGCGTCTCTCTCCAGTACTCGCCAGCCCATGCCGACAGCGAACCGACGAGTCGTGAACGATACCGATGGAGCTCGACCCGGAGCCATGGGGGCTCTCGCGGACGGTACCGATCTCTCGGACAGCGAAGCGCGAACCCCCTTCGTCGTCCTCGACGAGAACTCCGCAGCCGTCGCGCACGCCAGGGTCGAGGTCTGGAACCTGGGCGACGGACGACCTCGCCACGTGGCGCAGACAGGGGCGGAGGGTCGCGTGCTCTTGGCGGTGCGGGCCGGCGATCGGCTCGAGGTCACCGCGGACGAGTTCGCGCCGCGGAGCCTTTCCCTGGGGGACCCGCCCTGGGATCGCCCGATCCGCATCGTGCTCCGGCGTGGAGCCAAGGTCCTGCAGGCCAGGGTCGTCGACGAGCTGGGGTTGGCCGTTCACGGCGCGCGGTTGAGGATGAAGGTCGGCAGCCTCGACCTGCGCGCTCGTTCGGACGGGGACGGACTCGTGGTCCTGCGATCCGAGTACCCGCTCGAAGGTGTGCAGCCGACGCTCATCGAGGTGCAGCACCCCGAGGTCTGCTGGCCGCTCGAGGGTGTTCCGGTCTCGGTGGACTTCGACTCGGAGTCTCCTCGGACGCTACGGATGTTCCGCTGGGCCCGACTCCGCATCGAGGTCTACGGCCCCAACGGCGAGCGTCTCGAGAGCGTGCGGGCCCGTCTCACCCGGCGGTCGGACGGGGACGAGTCTCCCTCGGACAGCCCACCCGTGGGAGTCGCGACTCACCTCCAGCTCGGCCCGGAGCCAGGAGGCCGTCCGGGCATCGAGCTCCGGGCTCCGCCGTGGCTGGATCTGTCGCTCTGGGTCGAACACCCCTCCTTCCTGCGTCGGCGCGTTCCGCTCGAACCCCTGGCTCCAGGGGAGGAGCGCGACGTCGTCTACCGGTTCGCGGAGGCGGACGTGCGAGGGACGGCCCGCGTTCTCCTCGTCGACGAGCAGGGCGCAGCGCTCTCCGGAGCCGTCACGGTCCACACGTCGACGAGCTCTCGGGTGCACCGCGTTCCGGTCGGGGCGACGGTCACCTTCCCTCTCCCCGAAGCCGACTGGCGCCTGGTCGCTTCCTCTCCGGGCCACGCTTCCGCGGAGCTCGAGTTCGCAGCGTCCGCGATCCCTCCGACCCCCCTCGAGATCTCGCTCGCACGCTCGGAGTCCGGCTTCGAGGTGCGCGTGATCGACGCGCTCGGCTCCCCCGTGGAGGGAGTCTTCGTGCAGGCCTTCCGGGAGGCTCGGTCCGGGTCCGGAGCCGTTGCTCCCGTCGCCTCCCGGAACACGGACGCACGCGGAACGGCTCGATTCGCGGGTCTGCTCCCCGACACCTATCGCGTCGTCGTGGGCCTGGGTTCACCCGGCGGCTACTTCCTCGACGGCTCGTCCCAGGCCGTCCCTCATCCAGCGCGCGTCCGCGGACTCAGCGCGGGAGACCGTGCGGAGATCCGGCTGGTCCCGCCTTCCTCCGCGGGAGGGCGAGCCCTCGACCTGGCCGGCCGCTCGCTCCAATGGAGCTGGATGGACCCGGACGAGGCGGTGCCGACGCCGCTGTTCACCGTCTCGACGACGCCCGGACCGGACGGCCGGTTCCTCCTGACCGGCCTGCCGCCGGGCCGCTATGCGGTCTGGGCCGCGGGCGGGTCCTTCCGCTCCCCGCTCCTCGAGGTCGACCTGGGCCTTGCCGAAGAGCTGCGCGGAATCGAGGCCCGAGCCCCGAGGTAGCCGCGGAGGTCCTGCTCCCACGCTTCGGTCCAGCAGGGGAACGGCAGGGTGCCCCACGCGCCATCCCAGCAAGGCGAAGCGTCCGCGCCCCACGCATCGCGCGGAGAGGAAGAGGGGGCGGTGCCCCACGCACCGCCCCGGGCTGGGGAACCCGACCCGCCCGGCTCGGGAGTCGCCGCCTCGGAACGCATCGACTCGGGAATCCACGCGAAGGCCATGGCGGGTCTCGGCCTCAGCTGTCCAGTAGCCGTCGCGAGAGCTCGTCCAGATCACAGGCCCGGAC
>CAYGPA010000006.1:0-4662 GCA_964351535.1 uncultured Planctomycetaceae bacterium | reverse complement strand
GAAGAGGGGGCGGTGCCCCACGCACCGCCCCGGGCTGGGGAACCCGACCCGTCCGGCTCGGAAGACATCGGCTCGGGAATCCACGCGAAGGCCATGACGGGAGTCGGCCTCAGCCGTCCAGTAGGCGTCGCGAGAGCTCGTCCAGATCGCAGGTCCGGACCTCGCCGGGGTCGATCTTGCCGAGCTCCTGGAACCGGCGGTGCTCCTCGTCGGAACTCATCTCCGCGCGGACGCCTCGCTTGGCGCGTCCGGGCTGGCTCGAGAACGATGCGATCTCGTGGGAGAGGCTGACGGACTTCTCCAGGTCGGCGGACAGCTCCTTCGGAAGGTTCTCGCGATTCTCGAGAGCCGAGCGAGCTCGGACGCACACCTGCAGGGTGTCCTGCAGGTTCTTGCGGATCTTCAGGAGCCGCTCCACGTCGGGTTCCGGACCCGCGAGCGAGCGATGGACCTTGCCGATCGCCAGCTCGAGAACCGTGATCAGGTAGTTCAGCTTGCGCAGCAGGCGGTCGCGGTACTCGGGCGAGTCGAGGTCCGACTCGGAATAGGGCTGTTGATCGCTCATGGGTTCTGACTTGGCTGGTTCGCAACAAGACTACCCCGGATCCGAGGTCACGCCGGAAGGTCGTGGAAACCGCCGAGACCCGGAAGAGTTTTCCACCTGTCCGCACCGGGAGACTCGGCCGCAGCGCACGGCTCGAGCGGGTCGGCCGCGCGAACGGCGGCTCGTTGCAGGCGGCGACGGGTGCCGTGGCAAGCGAGCGTCGCGATCAGTAGATCGCGGATTCGAGCATGAGCAGTAGCTCGTGCTCGGGGCACTTGCCCATGGCCAGCACACGCTGGCCGGCCAGCTCACCCTGCGCGATCGTCCACGGCCCGACGTGGAACACGCCGACGGTGTCCTGGCCGTAGCCCTGGACGTGCGCGCCGACGTTCCCGGCATTCCCCTGATGCGCCGGCCCGCCGTGCAGGAAGAAGACCTGTTCGACGCCGTCGCCGAACGTCAGCTTGCCCCAGCGCCGGTGGTCGCTCGCATCCTCGGCGGACTCCGAGCTGCGCAGCTGGAAGCCCTGGGGCAAGAAGCCGGGAACCTGCAGGGAATAGTGGATCCCGGAGCGGCTGGGATCGTCGAGATCCAGCGGGATCTCGTGGTTGTCGACGTGGAACGAGACGCCCGCCTGGTCGGGGTCGAACGCAATGCTCTCGTACTCGACCTGGCTGATGAGCTCGCCGAGCAGCGACTCCTCGCGCGAACGCAGGATCATGCCGGTGTTGGGCTCGACGGCCAGGAGGTAGCGGCGGTCGGCCCCTTCGAGGCGCTCGACGCGCACGTCGAGGCACTCGTGTCCGGCGACCGTGAGCGTGCCCGGCATGACCTGGAAGGCGTAGTTCTGCAGGAACAGGTCGAGGTCGCGGATGCGGAAGTCGCGGAGGCGATAGATGAAACCGGCGCGCGCCGACTGCAGCAGCTGGAACAGCTCGAACTGCTCGGGGGTCATGATCGGAACGAGGGTCTCGGTGAGCTCCACCGAGAACTTGCCCTGGCCATCGGAGTGGACCTGTTCGCGGTGCATCGTCGTCGTCGGGATCCCGTCGAGCTCCACGTGGAGCTCGACCCGGCGGACGCCCGAGAAGAGGACGCTGCTCGGGGCGTGGACCATGGCCTCGATCAACGGCTGCTGCGTGACCGATGCCACGGCTCCACCGGAGTGGTCCACGGAGAACGCCGTCGTACCATCGCCACAGGCCCACAGCGCCAGCAGGGCGACGGCGGAGAGCGCGTGGATGCTGCCGGAGCGGTTCACCGAGCCTCTCCGTTCAGGAACAGCGCACCGCCGGTCAAACCGTCGAGGAGCTGACGCGCCTGGGGGTCGAGGTCGCGAAGCGAGCCGCCGCGGACGACGCGGAAGGAGTAGGACGGGGTCTCCGGCTGCATGCCGCTGGGTAGATCGGGGCGCAGGACGGGGACCACCAGCAGCACGACCAGCGCGGCGGCGGCCGCCAGCCCGACGGGCCGGGCCACGCGGCGCAGGCGACCGAACGGCGAGAGGAGCCGCGCGATGCGCGCGTCGAGCGCGGAGGGCGCCTTCTCGCGACGCAGGTACTCCATGGACCTGCGCGCACGCGTCTGCGCGGGATCGGAGATCTCCTCCGCGACCAGGCGCTCCAGCACGTTGGGCGCCGGCGTCCCCGAACCGAGGGCGTGGCGCAGCGCGGGACGCGCGCTGGAATCCTGCTCGAGCAAGGTCGTCAGAGCCTCCGGCGCGGACGCGGGAGCCAGGGTCGTCACGGCGCGAGCCACGCGGTCCTGGCGGTACCCGGGCTGCAGCGCGGCGACGACGCGGCCTTCGAGCTCGCGGGGCGCGACCAGCTTCTCGCAGTCCGCGAGGATCCGACTCTGGGCCTCGAGGCGGCTCCGCAGGGCGCTGCAGTTCGCGCAGCGCTCCAGGTGACGAGCGAGCTCCTCGTCCTGGAGCGCGGCGCCTGGGCGCAGCTCCAGGTCTCCGCAGAGGCCGTAGAGAGCCTCGCGAGCGAGTTGGCAGTTGTCGGACATCTCCTGAGAACTTCTAGCGAAGGTAGTAGCGGTCGAGCACCGGGGTCAGCTCTCGATCGAGCGCCTCGTGGGCGCGCGCCAACCGCGACTTCACGGTGCCGATCGAGATCTGCAGGACTTCGCTGATCTCGTCGTACGAGAGGTTTTGGTTGTAGCGGAGCACGGTGATCCCCCGGAGCTTGGGGCTGAGGCGATCGATCGCGTGCTGAACCTGCTGCTCGAGCTCGTGCCTGGAGGCGGCGGCGATGGGAGGTTCGGCGGATTCGTCCTTGAGGTCGAAGCGCCCACCCTCTCCCTTCGGCCCCTCCTGAAGGGCGTCGAGCGAGGCGAGCCAGCGAGAGCTGCTGCGGCGTTTGAAGTCGATACTGGTGTTGACGGCGATCCTGTAGACCCAGCTGGAGAACTTAGACTCGAACCGGAACTCGGCGAGCTTGCGGAACGCGATGCCGAACGTCTCCTGCGCAGCGTCCAGGGCGTCCGTCCCATTCCCCGCGATCCGATAACAGACGTTGTACACACGATCCTTGTACAGCTCGTACAGATCGCGGAAGGGACCTTCCAGTCCGCGCTGGGAGCTCTGCTGGCATGCGACGACGACGTCGGCGTCCGGATCGGTTTTCATGGGGGCACAGACCTGAGGGCCGTAGGACGTTGCGAACGCCTCTACTGTTCCATGTTCTGGGCCCCAGGGACGGAATAATGTCGGCCAGAACCGCGCCGCTTGACGCCCAGATGGCGGGCGCAGTCCCACTTCGGGCAGGCGGCCGGAGGGGCGCGCGCGGCCGCGAAGCGGTGTCCGGGACCCGGTCCGGGTCCTGGAGCCGGGAACGACCGGAACCCGGCTCCCGGGCCGGGTCGTGGCGCGAACCGTGGCCCGAATCGTGTCGGGCCTTACCGGTCCGAGACGGCTAGCCGCCGACCAGGGCGACCGGGTCCATGATGCGGACGGTCGTTCCGATCGAGGCCGAGCAGCCACCCGGGCTGCAAGCGCCGTCGAGCGCATCCTCGCAGTTGGCGTCCTCGACTTCCTGGGTGACGACCGGTCCGTCGACGCCGACCACGGACAGCGTCTGCGCACAGACCTGACCTTGGCTCCAGGTCGAGGGGATGCTCCCGCCCAGGGGACGGTAGAGGCCGCCGGCGCCCGCTCCGGTCTGGGGCGCCCCGGTGGACGAGTTCAGGAAGTACGAGACGTCGCGCTCGAGGATCACGCCCTCGACGCTGACGAGGTTGATCGCCGAGGCGGACTGCACGATCCCGCTGGGGCCGGCGACGGTCGAGAACAGCGAAAGCTGGCCGACGAGGTGCAGCGGAAGCGCCGGCAGGCGCGCCTCGAGCACGGCCACGACCGCGTTCGGATCGTGGGACGGCACGATGTCGAGCGCCGCGTAGCCGTAGCGCGACGGGTCGACGTTGACGACGTTGCCGTGGATCATCATGCCGAGCTGGAACGTCTTGTCCGCGAGAACGCCATCGTCGTAGTAGAGGGCGGAGATCGCGTGGATCGTGCCGTCGTGGGCGGTGACGGCGATGCCGACGCTCATCGGCTGGCTGGCGGGGACCGAGTTGCGCGCGGTCGGATCGCTGTGGCGCGCGAGTTCCTCGGAGTCACTGAAGCCGTCGTCGTCGGAGTCGACGCTGGTCGACGAGGTCCCGAGAATGTGCTCGAGCGCGTCCGAGAGACCGTCGCCATCGGTGTCCAGGTCCGCCTGGTCGACGGGCGTGATCCTCTGGATCTGCCCGGCCTGGATCGGATTGCCCGCCGGGGCCGTGGTCGCGAAGAGGCCGAGGGCCAAGCCTGCGAGCAGGAGCGACCTGCTCGGGAATCCGCCTCGGGCGTCCGTGCTGAGTTTCATGGTGACGAGTCCCGCGTTGTGCCCCGCTAGGGCCGTGTCGGCATTGCGATCGTAAGCCCTAGTGGGCGGATGGAGCAAGGTAACCCCCGAAAGCCCTGCTGGGGCCGCAATCCCCGTTCCGGCGGCCTCCCGGGCCGGGCTATCTGTCCTCCGACGCGGGACTTGTAGCCCCTCGCTGCTAGAATGCTGCCCCGCAAGCGCCCGTAGCTCAGCTGGATAGAGCGTTCGCCTCCGGAGCGAAAGGTCACAGGT
>CAYGPA010000005.1:14340-32076 GCA_964351535.1 uncultured Planctomycetaceae bacterium | reverse complement strand
CCAGCAACCCGAAGGGGTTCTTCGAGTCGCCCGACGTCAACGGCGTCAACGAGGCCCTGCTGGCCCGGGTGCTGCCCGCCCGACCGGTGTGGCGCCCCTGGCATCGCTGGCTGGCGGTTCCGCCGCAGGATGCACGCTTCGAGGCCGGCGAGCTCGTCGCGGCGCGCATCGCGCAGCTCGTCACGCACTCGCCGTTCGCGTTCAAGGACCCGCGCTTCTGCTGGACGCTGCCCGCGTGGGCCCCGCACATCGGCGACGCGCTGCGCGTGTGCGTCTTCCGCGATCCGGCCGTGACCGCGCGCAGCATGGTCAAGGAGGTCCGCAACGCCGACTACCTGGCCGGCGTGGAGATGTCGCTCGGACGCGGGCTCGAGATCTGGCACAGGAGCTACGCGCACGTGCTGCATCAGGCGGGCGAGGGCGAGTGGCTCTTCCTGCACTACGACCAGCTCATCGGAGGCTGCGGGTTCGACCGCCTGGAGGCCGCGCTGGGCGCACCCGTGGATCGCGAGTTCCCCGACGGCGCGCTGCAGCGGACGCGCTGCGACCAGGCCGTGCCCGCGCCGGTCGACGAGCTCTACCGGGAACTCTGCGCCCGCGCGGGGCACGAGCCCAAGACCTACCCGAGCGTGCTCGCGGCCTCCGCCGTCGAGGACTCCGAGGAGCCGATCGAGCTCGAGTTCTCGGTCGTCGTCATCACCGGCGACGACGAGGAACGCGCCCGACGCACGCTCGCGAGCCTGGAGGCCCAGACCGCGCCGGACGAGAGCTTCGAGGTGCTGCGCTGCCGCAACGACGCCGACGACCAGAACCGCGCGCTGGAGGCGGCGCGCGGGCGCTGGGTGCTCTTCCTCGACGACGAGGTCGTGGCCTCTCCCGCGCTGATCGACGAACACCGCCGCGCGCACCGCACCCTCGGAGACCGCAAGATCTCCGTGCGCGGCACGACGCAGCCCTCCGAGAGCCGCCTCGGCGAGCCGCTGCTGCGCTACATGCTGTCGGTCGGCGAGCTGCTGACGGCCTCCGCGGCGGAGTCCGAGGTCGGCAAGTGGACCCACTTCCGCACGTGCAACCTCAGCGTGTCGCTCGAGGCCGTGCGCAGCGCGGGCGGCTTCGACGGCTCGTTCGAGGACCGCGTCGTGCGCGACGCCGCGCTCGGGCTGGCGCTCGAGGGCCAGGGCTACCTCGTCGCGTTCCACGCCGGCGCGCGCGCCGTGTGGGGCGGGGAGCGGAGCCTGCGCGACTACCGCGCGCAGCGCCGGGCCCTCGCGGCCGCGACGTGGCGCCTGGTGGCACGCCATCCGCAGGCTCTGCAGCATCGCTCGCTGCGCTCGGTGGCGCGCGTCGGCGCGGACGCGCTGGACGAGTACGTCGACGACCGCCTGCCGAACCTCGAGGCCTGGGAACGCTCCGCGGAGACGCTGGCGCGCGTGGACCTGTTCGCGATCGATCCGGACCAGCGCGACCCCGACGGCACGGCCACCGAGCTCGCCAACCGCTTCGCGCGCTCGCTGCGCGAGCTCGAGACCGTGACGTGGCACTGGGAGCTCGCCGCGGGCCTGCGCGCGTCGCAGGGCTCCTGCCTGGCGGAGCTCAGCCTGCCCTGGCACCTGGAGACGACGGCCCGCCGGCGCTACGTCGCGTGGCCGCGCTACGACTCCGCGCTGGACCTCGACGTGCTGATGACCGACTGGGCCGACGCGCTGTCCGGCGACGCGAACGCCTGCCTCTGCCTGCGCTGCGACCCCGAGATCGACCTGCCGCTCGACGAGGCGCAGGAGGCGATCCAGGCCGCCTACGGGCGTCACCAGAAGGGCGCCGCGAAGCTCGAGGTGCTGTTCGTGGCCGAGCCGCTGGGTCCCGGCCCGTGGCTGCGCCTGGGGCAGGCCGTGCAGGGCGTGCTGCGCCTGCCGTCGAGCGACGACGAGGATCGCGCGCTTCCGCTGGCCGAGCTGGGCGTCCCGCTGCTCGCCTCGCCCGCGGAGCTGCCGGCGCGCTCCGCCCGGGAGACGGCGGACACCGGCACGGCGCGCGGCTAGCCCTGGAAGAAGCGCGCACGGCCCGGCGGCTCGCGGGCTACCCTGGGTCCCATGGCTGCCACGGTCCTCCCCTACCGCGGATTCCGTCCCCAGTTCGGGGACGAGGTCTTCCTGGCCTCGACCGCTGCGGTGATCGGCCGCGTGAAGCTCGGCGCGCGCGCGTCGGTCTGGTACTCGGCCGTGGTGCGCGGCGACGTGCACTCGATCGAGATCGGCGAGGAGACCAACGTCCAGGACGGCGCCGTGCTGCACGGCACGCTGGACGAGTTCCCCGTCAGCGTGGGCGCGCGCGTCTCGATCGGCCACAACGCGACCGTGCACGGGGCGACGATCGAGGACGACTGCCTGATCGGCATCGGCGCGAGCGTGCTGGACGGCGCGCGGATCGGCGCGGGCTCGCTCGTGGCCGCCGGAGCCCTCGTGCGCGAGGGCGTCGAGATCCCGCCGCGCTCGCTCGTCGTCGGCGTTCCGGGGATCGTGAAGCGCGAGCTGACCGACGCGGAGGTCGAGCTCGTCAAGCGCACGCCGCCGCGCTATCGCAAGCTCGCGCTCGAGGCCCGCGCAGCCTACCTGGCCGCGGGCGAGCCCGATCCGTTCCCCGGGTCGAGCTGACGCGCGACGCGAGGGCCGGCTCACTTTCCCAGCCGCTGGCCTGGCGCGGACAAGGCGTCTCAGCTTCGAGCCGCGGAGGTCGATGAAGGGGGCGTATGCATGCCTCTTCCTCCCGAGACGAGCCCACCGATCCGTGCGAGCTCACACCCGCCGCGAGCCTGTGGGGCCGCGGCGCGGAGCTGCGCGTCGCCGTGTTCGGCGGCGGCCCCGTGGCCGAGAGCTTCGCCGACGCGCTGGAGACGTGCTCCGGAGCCCTCCACGTCGGCGCGACCGCCCCCGCTTCGCGCGACGACCTCGTGATCCGCACGGACGCCGACGCCGTGATCGTCGCCGTCCCCGTCCACGAACGCGCCAGGTTCGCGCGGCGCGCGCTGGAGGGCGGCCGGCACGTCCTCGTCGTGGCGCCGCTCGCGACGTCGGCCGCGGACGCGCAGGCCCTGATCGAGCTGGCGCGGGAGAAGGACCGCGTCCTCGGCGTCGGCAACTCGCCCCGGCACGACGGCGACATCCAGACGTTGCGCGCGATGGTCCGGAAGGGCCGCCTCGGCGCGCTGCAGACCTTCGAGACCGTGCGCGCGACGCGGGCCCTGGCCGACCCGCTGTGGGACCTCGCGCCGCGCGACCTCGCCACGCTGCTGTGGCTGCGCGGCCTGCCGGAGACCGTCGCCGCGGAGTGCACCTCGGACCGCGGCTCGTCGACCCCGACCAGCGCGCACCTGACGCTGCGCTACTCGGGGGGCTTCGTCGCCCGCATCACGTGCAAGCAGCAGCAGCTCGTCGAGCGACACCGCACGACGCTGACCACGCGCCGCGGCACGCTCGCCTGCGAGGACGGCGCGGTGACGGTGCACGGTGACATCGACGCCGACGCGGTCCCCGCCCCGTTCCGCTCGGAGTCCAACGCCGCACCGTGCGCGACGCGCAGCGAGCTCGCCGACTTCATCGAGTGCATCGAGACCGACGCCGAACCCCTGAGCGACGCGGTCAGCGCGCTGGAAGTGATCCAGCTCGTCGAACTCGCGCGCGCGAGCCTCGAACGAGGCGGTGAGGCGCTGTGCGTCCCCTGACGGCAGTCGCGCCCCTGATCGGATCCTGACCTGCGCGCGGCGACGGTCTCGCGCAAGACCGGCGATTCGGCGAGGATCTCGGCATGACGAACTCGATCGACCTCGCGGGGCTCGGACCGTTCAAGCTGGCGTCGCACCCCGCGCATCTCGGTGTCGGGGCCACGACCGTTCCGCAGCCCGCGTTCACGGGCGACATGGACTGGTACACGGGCTACGGCGAGCGCCATGCCGGCGACGGGCGCGAGGGGCGGCTGCTGTCGATGCACACGTTCGACGAGCCGTGGACCTCGTGGGAGTGCCATCCGGAGGGGAGCGAGGTCGTGATCGTCACCGACGGCTCGCTGACGCTGATCCAGGAGATCGACGGCGACGAGCGGCGCATCGAGCTCTCCGCCGGCGAGTACGCCATCAATCCGCCGGGCGTCTGGCACACGGCCGACGCCGGCGCGCCGGCCACGGCGGTGTTCATCACGTGCGGCGCCGGCACGCAGCACCGCGAGCGGTGAACGGGCGCGTCAGCCGAACAGCTCGGCCTTGGCGCTCTCGATGATGCGCACGACGGCGGGGTGCTTGACCTTGCGCTCGGGTGAGATGGCGTAGAAGCGCTCGCGCACGCTCCTGGCCTCGCCGACGACGCGGACGCCGTACTGCGCGACGATCTCGTCCGCGACGATGCTCGGCGCGGGGAAGACCCCGCGGCCGGCCTGGCCGAAGACCTTGAGCAGCGCGCTGTCCTCGAACTCTCCGACGATCCGGGGACGGACGTCCTCGGCCTCGAACCAGTGGTCGAGGGAGCGGCGGATCGCGGTGTTCCTGGCCGGCAACAGGAACGGCGCCTCGTCCAGGGAGCGCGGGAAACGCGGCTTCACCTTGCGCGCGAGCTCGGGCGTCGCGAAGAGCGTGATCGTCGACTCCCCCATCACGTGGTTGTAGGCCTTCACGTCGAGGCCCGGCGCGAGGGGGACGTCGGAGAGCACGAGGTCGAGCTCGTGCACGGCGAGCTCGGCGAACAGGCGCCGGGGGTGGTCCTCGCGGCACTCGAGCGTGACCTGCTCGGCCTCGTCCAGCGCCGGAAGCAGCAGGCGGAACGCGACGCGCTTGGTCATCACGTCGGCGATCCCCACGCGCAGGACGAGAGGCCGCCCCGTCGGCCGTCCGCGCACGGCCTCGACGAGCTGCTGGCCGGTCTCGAAGATGTCCTCGGCGTAGCCGTACACGAGCTTCCCGGTCTCGGTCAGCTCGAGGTACCGGCCGCGGCGCGTGAACAGCGGGGAGCCGAGGAAGGCCTCGAGGCTCTTGAGCTGCATGCTGATGGAGGGGCGCCCCACGTGCAGCCGCCGGCTGGCCGCGGCGATGCCCCCCTCGCGCACGACGGTCCAGAAGTAGTGCAGGTGGTGGTAGTTCAGCCACTCCATGTCGCCTGCCCCTGCGTCGATTCATATGACGCAGAGGGTCAGCATTATGCGTCTATTCGAACGGTGCCCGCCAGCCGAAACTCGTTCACAGGACGGGCAACAGGGCCCGGTCCGTGGACCAAGGACTCAGACCATGAAGCTGGAATTCCGATCCAACGGCGTCCGGATCAGCGAGGCCCTCGCCGAGCACGCCGAGCGCCGACTGCGCTTTGCGCTGGGACGCTTCGGCGAGCGCGTCCGCCGCGTTCGCGTTCAGCTCACCGACGTCAACGGACCCCGGGGGGGCGAAGACATCCAGTGTCGCGTGCTCGCCAGCCTCGCACCGCACGGAGAGCTGGTGATCCAGGAGGTGAATCACGATCCCTTCGCGGCGGTAGCCCGCGCGAGCGACCGCGCCGGCCACAGCCTCTCCCGGCACGTCCGTCGCATCCGCGCGCGCCGCCGGGGTCGCCGCTGACAGCATTCCCCTCTTCTCGCCGGGCTCCGGGACTCCTTGCCGAGTTCCGGGGCCCACTTCGATGGGGCCCCCTCTTGCCGGACGCGATGGGCGCGGGGCTCAGGCGCTCTTCGCCGGATGAAGGCTCGCCCTCGCCTGCGCCGGGGACGCCTGGGCGACTCGGCGGCGGGCGAACAGCGTCAGGCGCTCCGGCTCACCGGGTTCGTGGATCGGCTCGACGTCCAGCCCGAGCCGTTCGAGGCGGGTGCGGAAGGCGTCCTCGTCGGAGGCGTGGAGGTCGAGGATCAGGGCCTCGCGCGTGACCTCGACCGCGCGGCGCAGGAACTCGTCGCGGGCCTGGATCTCGGGCGGCAGGCCGACGCAAACGGTCACGTCGTGCGGGCCGAGCGCGCTGATGTCGTCCCACGTCGCGGCCGCGGAGAGGTCCCCGTCCAGGATGCGGAAGGCGTCCTCGGGCAGGAACGGATTCTGCGACCAGTAGAGGCGCGCCTGGGCGCTCAGACGCGCATCGCTCTCGACGGCGACGACGCGGCGCGCACCGCGCTCGGTGAAGCGCGCGGACCAGTAGGCGCAGCCGGCCCCGAGCTCGAGCACGGAGCGGTCGCGGAGCTCCAGGCGCTTGCCCACGCCGAAGATCAGCCGTCCCGCGAGCGCCGCGGTGCGGCGCGCGATGCGGTCGGGGCTCTCGCCGGTTCCGACGCCGGGCTGCACGGCCAGGTTTCCGACGTGCACGGGGTAGGGCCAGGGGTGCAGGTCCTTGATCTCGGCGACGAGGTCCCAGTCGACGGTGTCGAGCTGCTCGCTCGTGTACCGCGGCTCGGGCACGAGGTTCGCGAACAGGCCGGGCAGCACCGCGAGCAGGTCCCGAGCGCCGCTCACGACGGGTGCCGCGAGCTTCTCGAGCAGCTCCCGGCGCGGCTCCTCGGAGGACGAGGGCAGGGGCAGCACGCAGGTCACCGAACGCCCGAGGCGCGGCCAGTCCTCGGCCGCGAGCTCGTCGTCGACGAGCAGGACCTCGAACTCGCTGCTCGGTCCGATCACGCGCTGGAACGAGTGCTCGAGCGCCTCGATGGCGCGTCCCTGCGGGCCGTCGAGCTCGGCGTCGTGGCGCAAGCACAGGCAGACGTCGGTGCGGCCGAGGAGCGGGCGCACGAACTCCTGGAGCAGCGCGTCGAGCTCGGCCCGGTCGTCGTAGCGCGGCCAGGCGAAGAGCAGGTAGGTGGCGTCCGTCACGAGCGGCCACGGCTCGGGCATTCCCGCCGCGCTCGCCTCCGACGCGGACCCGACGGACTCCCACGTCTCGCGATGCTCGGCGAAGCGGTCGGCCGCGACGCCGTGCCCCTGCGCGGCACGCCAGAACTCGGCCTCCCAGTCGGGGCCGTGGTTGGTGGACAGCCACTCGAGCGCGAACTGGTCGGCGAAGGCCTGTTCGCTCGGATGGACGAAGGGCCGGGCGGCGTCGAGCTGGTAGCGGACCTCGTCGGTCTCCGCCACGAACCAGCCGGCGCCGTAGAGGCGGTAGCACAGCTCGTCGACGGCGCCCGTGACGAAGCGGAAGTCGGACTCGAAGAAGCCCACCGCGGCCGCGGCGCTCATGCGCATCACGAGCCCCGGGTACGCGCAGGCCGCCACGGACCTCCAGGGCTTGCCGTCCTCGTCGCAGCCCGCGGGCTCGTCGCCGAACACGGGGGCGAGGATCGCCATCGCGGGCTACTCCTCCAGGCTCCGGATGGCGCGTCCCGGGACGTCGATGCCCACCTCGAGCAGCACGTCGGAGCGCAGCACCCAGACGTAGTCGAACTCGTCCGCCATCCGCGCCGCCTGCAGGCCGAGGTTCAGGGCGTAGCCCTCCCCGCGCAGGTCGCCGTCCGCGAACCACAGCGTGCTCGCGCGGCCGAGGTTGCCCGGCTCGGTGCCCCACTCGACGACGAAGATCTCGTGCGGGATGGAGACGGAGGCCTTGATGCGGGCCACGAGGCCCTGGACCTGGTCGGGTTGGTTGCGCGCAACGACGAGGATCGCCAGCTTCAATCGAGGACTCCCGGATGGCGGCCGCCACCGCCCGCCGCGCGAAGGGCGCAGAGGGCGCGGGCCCATCTCTCCTTTCGACACTGGAAACAGGAACTTGAGTGCGCGAGCCTGCCCGGGGCGCCCCGGTCTCGCGGAGACCCGCCTCGGCCTCCAGGCCCGTCTCGTCGTCCCGATCCTCGGAATCCCATGGAACCCACGACCCTCTCCGGCGAGGTCGCGCTGGTCACCGGCGCCGGCGTCCGCATCGGCCGCGCGATCGCCCTCGAGCTGGCCCGCCGCGGTGCGGACGTAGCGGTCCACGTGAACCGCTCGACCGCCGCGGGCGAGGCCACCGCGAGCGACGTGCGCGCGCTGGGCAGACGCGCCTGCGTCGTCGCGGCCGATCAGCGCAGCGTGCCCGCCATCGAGTCGGCCTGCGCGCAGGCGGCGCGCGAGCTCGGCCCCGTCACGCTGCTCGCGAACTCCGCGGCCATCTGGCCCAGCGTGGACGTCACCGAGGCGACCCAGGAGGACTTCGACCTGGCGCTCGAGGTCAACCTGCGCGGGCCGTTCTTCTGGGCGCGGTTCCTCGGGGCGGAGATGAAGCGGCGCGGCCGGGGCGCGATCGTCTCGATCGCCGACGTCAGCGCCTTCCGACCGTGGGCCGACGCCGTCCCCTACTGCATGGCGAAGGCGGGCGTCGTGTCGATGACCTACGGCCTCGCCAAGGCGCTGGCCCCGGTGCGCGTCAACGCGGTCGGGCCCGGACCGATCGTGTTCCCGCCCGACTACCCGCCCGAGAAGGCCCAGGCCGACCGCGACGCCACGCTGCGCGGCCGCGAGGGCGAGCCGGACGACATCGCGCGCGCCGTCGCGTTCCTGTTCGAGAGCGAGAACGTGACCGGGACGTTCCTGCCCGTCGACGGCGGCTACCGCTTCGGGATCTGACGCGTGGAGGCGCCGCGTGCGGCGCCTCTACGCGAGCCGCGCCCGCGCGCTCAGCGCCGGTCGAGCACGCCGAACGAGCCGAGCAGCGAGCCCGGCGCGGCCAGGTAGTTCAGGCCGTCGACCAGCGCGCGGTGCCACGGAGCGTCGGCGGGGTCGCACAGCTCGCCCAGGGCCTGCGCGGCCGCGGCGCGGGCGTCGTCGGAGATCGCCTCGTCTCCCAGCACCTCGAGCAGCGGCGCGACCGCGCGCTCGTCGCCCATCAGGCCGAGGCTACCGGCGAGCGTGATGCGCTCGAGGTAGGTCTCCGCCTCGCCGAGCTGCGCGACGAGCTCGGCGGTGTTGCGCCGATCGCCGCACATCCCGCGCGCCAGGCTCGCGGCGAAGTGCAGGCCGGGCTGGTTCAGGTCCTCCGCGGTGATCTCCGCGAGCTGCGCGACGGCCGGCGGGTAGGCCATCAGGCCGAGCCCCAGCGCCGCGAAGCTGCGCCGATCGCTGTTGCCGCGCGACACGAGCTGCTCCTGCAGGGCCTCGGCGCCCACGGTCGCCCGACGAAGTCCCAGCGCCAGCGCGTAGGCGCCCGCGTCGTAGGGTGAGGCGACGCCTTCGAATCCGATCACGAGCGCGCGATCCGCATCGGCGTTCAGCTCCTGTCCGACGTCGACGAGGTTGCGGCCCTGCACGCCCAGCGCCAGCGCGCTCCAGACCGCGTCGCGCGAGCTGCTGCGATCCATGCGGCGCACGAGGAAGCGGCGAACGTCCTCGACCGCGGCCAGCGGCGCGTCGCCGCCGCTCCCGGGGCGCGAGCCGGCGTCGGCGAGCGCGAGCGTCGCGAACTGCCGCTCGACGAGGTCCTTGCCGGAGTGGACGAGCTCCTCGAGCTTCTCGCGCGCCTCGTGGTCGAGGCTCTCGCCGTCCGCGTCCGCCAGGAGGCCCAGGGACGTCACCGCGCTCCAGCGCAGCTCGCGGCGCTCGCGCGAGCGTGCGCGAACCGTGTCGAGCGCCGCGCGCAGGGCCTCCTCGCGCAGCGCCTGCGGCACCGGATCCGCCGACGCCAGGCGCGCCGCGGCCGTCAGGGCGTGCGCGCGGACCATGGGGTCGTAGTCCTTGTCCGCGAACAGCGCGAGCAGGCCGCGCACCTGTCCCTCGCGGCAGTGCGACGGCGAGTCGCACTCGTCGGCGCCGCAGCCGCGCGGCGTCAGCGGGACCAGGCCGTAGGCCAGCACGCTGGCGACGGGAACGTCGTTCACCGAGGCGTCGGGCTCGCTCGCGACCGACCACAGGCGATGCGCGACGAAGCGCCGCACGTCCTCGCGGTCCGTCCGCTGCGCGAGCAGTCCCAGCGCGTACGCCGCGAAGGCGCGCAGCCGCGCGGGGACCCGCTCGGACGAGTTCGCGGCGCCGAACCTGGCCCGTTCACCGGTCAGCGAAGCGAGCTGCATCGCGTCCGCCTCCGCTCCGAGGATGCCGAGGGCGAGCACGGCGTCCTCGATCGTCTCGACGCGCGCCGACGCGAGCTTCTTCGCGAGCTCGGCGCTGAGCGCCGACGTCGTCGGGGCGTCGGCGAGCTGCGCGGCGTCGCGCACGCTCTCGGGAGCCGCGCCGATGCGCGCGATGGCGGTCATGGCCGCGCGCTGCAGCCGCGCGTCCTTCGTGCCCTCCAGCGCCGCGAGCAGCGCCGGCAGGACGTCTCCGTACACGACCTCGGGCCGCGGGCGTCCGAGCGCCAGGTCGGTGTGCTGCGTCACGCGATCGCCGGTCGGCCGGCGCAGGTAGCGCTCGGCGTGGAGCTGCCACCACAGGAGCCACGAGCCGTCCAGCTCACCGGCCGAGACCAGCGTGTAGGTGGCCTGCACGTCGGGCACCGCCTGGATCGGAACGGCGGGCGAGGAGGGCGTGGTCGGCGTCGCCGTCCCGCCGCGCAGCCCGGCAGCCCCGGGGAACGACGGGGTGTTCGCGCCGCTCGAACCGGGGTTCGTGGGGCCGGGCCGCGGAGGAGCGCCGCCCCCTCCGCCGCCGCCGCTGCCGCCCGCGATGCCGGGCGTGCGCGTCGCCGGACCCGCGCCGCCTCCGCCGGGGTTCCCGCCGCCGCGGCGCGGGAAGCCGGCCGTACCGGGCGTGTCCATGCCGGGAACCTCCTTCCGCGGGCTGCCGGGAGGAGGAGGAGGCAACGTGCTCGGCGGGCGCTTCCCCGGCGTCCCGACCGGGCCGCCCTGGACCGGATGCGCCGCGGCGGGAGACGAGGAGAGGATGAGCGCGAGCAATCCGGCGAACGGTGCGAGAACAAGCTTCATGCGGAGAGGTCTCGTGGAGGAGTGCGCGTGGCGATCGGGGAGGAGGGCAACCCTGGAGTGCATCGGGTGCGATGCGCCAGGTGCTGGACTCCATCCCGTCCGCGGCGGGTCGGAGTGAGGGCCGTCGCGCCCATCCATTGCACGCGAACGGCCCTCGTCGGAACAGGAGTCGTCAGGTTGAAATCAGCGGCGATCGAGCACGCCGAAGGAGCCGAGCAGCGAACCCGGCGCGGCCCGATGGTTCAGGCCGTCGACGAGCGCAGCGTGTCGAGCTGCGCGGGCAGGACCTCGCCATGGACGACCTCGAGGCGCGGAGCCCCGGCCCGGCCTGTCGCGGTCATCCCTGCATCGTGGCGCCCTCGTGTCGCCGGGGCGGCCTCCGGTGACGTCGCGAGCGAGAGGAGCGAAAGTGCTCCCGAGAGCCGGGCAAGAGAGGAATTCATGGGGGTCTTCCCGCGTGATCTGGGATGTTCGGGGGAACCTCGAACCAAGAGGAAGCAACTCCCATGCCTGGCACTCACTTCACGAGCCCGAGGTCGACGCATGTGCCCCGCACCGGCAAGGATGGGTCGAACGCGGAGCGCGATTCCACGCAACGGACATGCGTCGGCACCGGCTCGAGCGCCCCGAATCGCTCTCGTCCGAGCGCAAGCGCCCGCGTCACCCCGTGCAGGACCATCCCGGGCAGGGCGCCATCGCGGTCGGTGCTGCGAGGCTCCGCCACCCTCCTCGCCCTCGGCCTAGCGGGCTCGTGCGCGGGCCTCCCGGGCGGCGGTGCGAGCGTCACGCCGCAGCGACCGACGTTCTCGTCCGACACCAACACGACCGCCGAGGGCACGCTCGAGCTCGAGTCGGGACTGTTCCTCGACCCCGGGGACGCCGCGGCGTTGCCGACGGTGCTGAAGTACGGCGCGGGTCCGCGCACCGAGCTGTTCGTCGGCCTCTCGCCGTTCAACTTCGTCGAGCTTCCGGGCGAGGACGCCCGAGGCGTCGGCGACACGATCGTGGGCACGCGCCACCGCTTCTGGGAGAACGACACGGGCACTTCGTCCGCGCTCCAGCTCGCCACCAAGCTCCCGACCGGGGACGAGTCCGAGGGCCTGAGCACGGGCGAGATCGACTTCTTCGCGGCCGGGATCCTGACGCACGTGTTCAGCGAGCGAACCGCGGGCACGGCGTACTACGAGCTCGGCGTGCTGGGAGATCCCGCGGACACCGACACCGACACGCGGCACACGGTGGCGATCGCCGCGTCCCACAGCCTGGACGATCACCTCGGGCTCTACGCCGAGCTCGCGCAGATCCTCGACATCCGCGGGTTCGATCCGCTGATCACGACGCTCGGCGTCACGCGCTCCGTGAACCCCAGCCTGGTCCTCGACTTCGGCCTCGCGCTGGGCCTGAACGGCGATGCGCCCGACGCCGCGCTGGTCGCGGGTCTGACGATGAACTTCGGCCGGGTACGGGGCACGGGCGCGACGTCGCCTTGACGCCGCGTTCCGGGCCTCGCATTCGATAGGCGCGATCAGGCCGTCGCGACGGCCGGTGCGCGCTCCAGCAGGCAGCGCTCGCGCGCGGTCTGGAACTGCTCGAGCAGGTCGCCTTCGAGGCCGAGGATCCCCACGGCCTCGTCGCAGCTCGGCTCGCCGACGCGGTCGGCGACCGTGTCCACCGCGGCGCACAGCGGCGCGAGGGCCAGGACGCGGGCCTCCTCGCTGGCGCGCGGCAGCTCGACGCCGAGGCGCTCGGCCTCGTCGGGGTGGTCCTGGAAGCCGCGCGCGACGCCCAGGCTGAACAGCGCGTCCGAGAGCTCGACCGCCAGCCGCTGAACCGGGGCGTCGAGATCGGGACGCAGCCCCTTCGGCGCGGCGTCGTCGAGGTCGCCAACGCGACGCCAGATGGCGGACAGGAAGGCCTCCGCGCGCCGCAGGGAAGCCTCGCTCCCCCAGCGCATCGCGAGCCACTGCGCGATGCGCGGATCGCCCGGCATCCGGCTCGCGAGGTAGAGCAGGTTGGGCAGTCCGCGCGAGAAGCTCGCGCGGTGCGACTCGAACGTCGCGGCCTTGAGGTGGCGGCCGCAGGCCCGCTCGGTCAGCGTGTTCGTCGCGCCGCGGCGCACGAGCCGCGCGGCCAGCTCCAGCTCCTCGAAGCCCCAGACGCGGAAGGCCTCGTCGAAGCGCAGCTCGTCGCGGGTGAGCAGCTCGCGCTTGCACGACCAGTTGTCGGTGAACCAGGTCGTCCAGTCGACCTTGCCGAGCCGTCCCCGCAGGTGCGGGTTGGACCGCGGCCCCATGAGGCGTCCGTAGAGACCGGGATCGGTCCCCCAGGTGAGCGCTCCGAGGTGCGTCGCGAGCAGGGACGGGTGTTCGCGGTGGAAAGCGAGGTGCTCCTGCACGTAGCCCGGCTCCGGCACGACGTCGCTGTCGCACACGATGACGACGTCGCCCTGCGCCAGGTCGAGGCCTGTGTTGATACCCGCGGCGCGCCCGCGGTTCGCCTGGTGGCGCGCGAACTTCCACGTGTCGGGCGAGCCGACCTCCGCGAGGATCGGCTCGAGCGAGGTCTCCGACCCGTCGTCGACGAGGATCAGCTCGAAGGCCTGGGACGAGTGCTCCTGCACGAAGCCCTCGAGCACGCGACGCAGCAGATCGGCGCGCCCGTAGGCCGGCACGACCACGGAGACGGTGTCGACGTCCTCGCGCAGCTCGATCGGCAGGCGCACGGGCGCCGGAGTCACGGCGTCGGGCTTCGGCGAGGCCTCGTACGAGACCGCCCAGCCCTCGAGGTCGCGCAGGATCAGGAAGCGGTGCGGTGCGACGAGCTGGTTCGTCGCGAGGGCCGTGCGCGCCGCCGGCACCATCGGGGCCGCCATCTCCGGCGCGCCGCCCAGCAGCGCGGCCGCGGCCGCGAGGATCCACACGTCGGGGACCTTGGTCGCGAGCAGCGGCTCCAGCTCGCGGATGGCGTCCGCGAACCGGTGGAGCTCGATCCAGCACTCGGCCCGGCCGAGCTGGGCCTCGACGTGGTCGGGCCGCGCGGCCAGCGCGGTTTCGAAGGCCTCCAGCGCGTCGGCGTGCTTGCCGCGCAGGATGCGCACGACGCCGAGGCGCGTGGCCGCCGCCCAGGAGGTCGCGCCGGGCATCGGCTCGGCCGTGAACATGCGTTCGCCGTACGCGAGACAGGCCGCGTACGAGTCCTCGGCCCGCGCGAGCAGCGCGGAGTCGACCTCACCGTCGCCCGCGGCCAGCCACTGGCGCTCGAAGACGACGCCCTTCAGCAGGTCGATGTTCGGGTGCTCGCCGTCCCAGCCGCGCGCGCGCTCGAGCGTGTCGAGCACGGTGTCGAAGTCGTCGCGGGCCAGGCGCAGGAACCCGCGCAGGCTGGCCGGCGTGATCGAGTCGGGACGCGGTTCGCCGCAGCGTTCGAGCAGCGCCCAGGCCTCGTCGATGACCTCCAGCGCGCGCTCCTCGTCGCCCGCGCGCACGAGCTCGCGACAGAGGTACTGACGCACCGTCGGATTGTTCGGCTCCAGCGCGCAGCGCTTCTCGAGCAAGCGCAGGTTGCGCGCGGCCTTGTCGCGCTCCTCGCGCACGGACGGAACGGTCCCGTAGTGCACGATCGACGCCTCGATGCGCCGCAGCGCGCCGTGGTTCCGCAGCCACGTGGTGGCCTGCTCGTGGACGATTCCCTCCCAGCGCAGGTCGGGCGTGCGCCGGTACAGGCGGCCGACGAGCATCGGGTCGTTGCGGCGACCGTCGCCGGCGACGATCTCGGCGGGTGTCCGGTCGAGGCGCTCGGCGTCGTGCAGCGGCAGCAGGCCGCAGTCGAATCCGCCCTCCTCGGCGGCGGCGCGCAGCACCTGCTGGGCGCCGGGCGCGAGCCGTTCGTCGGCGTCCAGCAGCAGCACCCAGTCGCCCCGGGCATGCTCGAGCGCCGCGTTGCGCGCGGCGGAGAAGTCGTCCTGCCACTCGTGGTGCACGACCAGGGCGCCCGCCGCGGCCGCGATCTTCGCGGTCCCGTCGGTGCTGCCCGTGTCGACGACGACGATCGAGTCGACGGCGCCCTCGACGGACTTCAGGCAGTCGAGGAGCAACTCCTCCTCGTTCTTGGCGATGAGGCAGAGGGTGATGTGCGTCACGAAGAGGTCCTGGCGGTCGGGGCAGCGCCCTGAAGGCGAGCTGCGGTCTCGGGAAGCGGAGCGGCGGGCTCCAGCGGGACGAAGAGCTCGGCGTCGCTCCAGTCCCGATCGAAGAGCTCGTCGAGGCCGGTGTAGTCGCCGTGTGCGTGAGCGTTGGGCAAGCCCCACTTCGCGGCGAAGCGGCGCCAGTTGCGGAACAGGAGCTCGTCGTGTCGTGCGGCCTTCTCGCCGAAGTACTCCTCGTGCAGCACGAACACGTCCTGGGCCAGACGCAGCCGCCATCCGGCGAGGCGCGCGCGCAGGCTGAAGTCGTCGTCCTCGAACCCCCACGGGTTGAAGCGCTCGTCGAAGCCGCCGATGCGCTCGACGACGTCGCGGTGCACGAGGATGCAGAAGGACGTCATCAGCCGCCCGTAGCGGAACTTGCGGTGGAAGTTCGCGGCCCGCTGCGCGGCGAAGGCGTCCAGGGCCTCGGGCGTGGGCAGCGGCGGGGTCTCGATCGGATGTCCGTGCGCCGAGCGGTTCGTCACCGGGCCGACGCAGCCCGCGGCGCCCTCCACCTCGCCGTGGTAGAGCATGCGACGCAGCCAGCCCGCGGTGACCATCACGTCGCTGTCCATGAACACGAACCACTCGCCGCGCGCGTGCGGGATCGCCTGGTTGCGCGCGCGCGGAGCGCCGACGTTCTCCTCGTTGTAGAACGCGCGCAGGTCCGACTGCGTCGCGAGCCACTCGGCGCTGCCGTCGGTCGAGCCGTTGTCGACCACGAGGATCTCGATCGGGTGGCGCTCGTCCGCGAAGTCGCGCAGGCGCTGGATGCAGCGCTGCAGCTGGTCGCGCGACTGGTGCGACAGGACCACGATCGAGGTCAGCTTGCCCGCCGGCGGACCCTGCTCCATCACGGGCCAGGGGTCGACGCCCTCGATCTCCATGAGCAGGCCGCGCATCAGGGGCAGACGGCCGGCGCGGCGCACGAGATTGCGCGCCGACACGCAGAGCTCGGGCGGCACGATCGTGTCGTCGAAGCGCACCTCGAAGTTCTCGAGCTGGGCGACGACGCGCTTCTGGAGCTCGTGGCGCGACTCGATCACGGCCTGCAGCTGCATGCAGAGCGCCGCGTCGAAGGGCTGGTCCGGCGGCAGGCTCACGAGGCCCGGATCGCCGTGCTTGCGCGCCATGCGCGCCTGGTTCTTGCCCAGCAGGACGTGGCGACGGAGGTACGCGGCCGCCGTCAGACGATGGTCGTGGGCGCAGTGCGCCTCGGGGTGGTACAGCACGCGCCAGCCGCGCTGCTCGAGGCGGTAGCCGAGCTCGACGTCCTCGACGATCGCGTCCCGGAAGAGCTCCGCGTCGAACCCCCCGACCTCGCGCAGCGCCTCCGTCGAGAGGCTGATGTTGCAGGTCCAGAAGTAGGTCCAGTCGTGGAAGCAGCCCGGGCTGAGGCGCATGAAGTCGAACAGCAGGTCGCTCTCCTCGAGCAGCTGCACGAACGGATGCCGCCGCGCGTCGGGCGTGAAGGGAAACGAGCCCAGGACGGCGGTGCGCTCCGGCGCGGAGGCGTGGGCCTCGAGATGCTCCTCGATCAGTCGCGGGTCCGGCACCGCGTCGTCGTTGAGGATCAGCGTGAGCGCGGCGCGGCAGTGTTCGAGCCCGAGGTTCCGCGCGGCCGCCGGACCGGCGTTCGCCTGGCGCAGGAGCAGCACCCGGAAGCGGTGAGCGTCCGGGTCGACCGCGACGGGGTCGGGAGAGCCGTCGTCGACCAGAACGACCTCGAAGCGCGCCGGATCGACGGTCTGGGCGTCCAGGCGCCGGAGCAGGGCCAGAGCCGTCTCCGGACGACCGAACGTGGGCACGAGGACGGAGACGTCGGGGGTCGTTTGGTGCATGGGCACACGGGGACTGGCTTCGTGGAGTGGACCGCGGGAAGATCTCGGCTGTACCCATCGACGCGAGCCGTGCGGCGCTTGACGGGCGGCGCGAGCTCCGGCGCAACCTTCCTCCGAACGGGAACCCGATGACCGAAACCGACGCCGAGGCCTTCCTTCGAGAGCAGCGCGCCGCCTGGAACTCCGTCGCTCGCGGCTGGCAGGCCTGGTCGCGGACCTTCGAGCGCGCCGCTCAGCCCCTGAACGAGCGCCTGGTCGAGCTCGCCGGAGTCGCGCCGGGCCACCGGGTCCTCGACGTCGCCACCGGGATCGGCGAACCGTCGCTGACGGCCGCGCGGCGGGTCGGCCCGGACGGCAGCGTGCTGGCCACCGACGCCTCCGACGAGATGCTCGCGGTCGTGCGCGAGCGCGCCGAGGAGTCCGGCCTCGCGCAGGTGCTGCGCACCGAGCTGCAGGACGCGGAGAACCTGACCGTCCCCGCCGGGAGCTTCGATGCGGCCCTGTGCCGCTGGTGCCTGATGCTCTTGCTCCAGCCCGAGCGCGGCGCGGCGGGCATCCTGCGCGCGCTGCGCCCCGGCGCGCGCTTTGCGACCTCGGTCTGGCAGGAGGCTCGGCACGTTCCGTTCCTGGCCGCACCGCGCCGCGCGCTCCTGCGCGAGCTCGAACTGCCCGCCCCGGATCCCGAAGCGCCGGGTCCGCTGCGACTCGGCGCGGAAGGTGCGCTGGCCGGAGTGCTCGTGCGAGCCGGGTTCCGCGACGTGCGCGTCGAACGGTTCGACGTGACGTTCGAGTTCGAGTCCGGGGTCGAGTTCTGGAACTTCCTGCTCGAGCTCTCCAGCTCGACGCGCACGCTGATCGCGGAACTCGACGCGC
>CAYGPA010000005.1:11398-14240 GCA_964351535.1 uncultured Planctomycetaceae bacterium | reverse complement strand
TCTTTCGCTCGCCGCCCTGGTCGCGGGGCTCGCCGGCGATGCCGCCGCCCAGGATCCGCAGGGTTGGGACGTCCTGAGGAAGCGGCCCAGGTTCGCCGGGACCTACCACCTGGCCTCGGGCACGTGGTCGCGCCCCGGGCCCGGCCCCGAGGGGCTGAACACGGTCGTGTACGACAACACGATGCTGTGGTCCGGCGCGGCGGCGAACACCATCCAGTGGCGGGGCACGAACTGCTGCATCGAGATCTACGACGACGGCCGCCTGCCGGGCCTGCGCAACGGTCCGCCGGGCGCGATGCAGAACTACGAGATCCGTGAGATCACGTTCGGCTACGTGACCTTCGCTCCGGTCGGCTCGGTCGACATCACGCTCGAGTTCTACAACAGCCTCGGAGGACCGTGCGTCGGCCTCATGCCGCCCGACCCTCCTCCCCCGCTGTCCCAGGGAACCGTGACCCTGAACCCGCAGAACGGCGTCTCGCTGCCGGGGGACCCGACGGTGTTCCAGGGCACGGCCTGGTTCGTGACGATCGACCTCTCCGGCGGGAACGAGTTCTGCATGCTCGCCGAGGGCGACGGGACGTTCGGGAACACCAACGACAACTTCAACTGGTCCTTCCGCCACAACAACCCCGCGGCCCAGACGGGCGGCATGCGCGGCGGACCGATCATCGCGGGCGAGCCCACCCGCGGAACGTTCGGCGCCTGCACGTTCAACTTGCCGTGCGGCTTCGACCCCGCCGTCGGGCAGGGTGGGACCGGTCTCGACACGAGCGACATCTTCTGGACCAACGTCGACGGCGACCCGTTCGGGCCGGCGGGCTCGATCAACACGTCGCTGGTGTGCACGACGGCCCAGACCGGGACGGGCTGCTTCTTCTTCGGCGGCTGGCCCGCCAACCCGTACGCGAGCTACTTCCTGCGCCTCGGCGCCGGACCGTGCTTCGACGGCCCGCCGCCGGTGCCCTACTGCACCGGCAAGACGACGTCGCAGGGCTGCATCCCGTTCCTGACCACCGACGCGGGCACGGCCTCGGCCTCGAACCCGGTCGCGTGGAACCTGCGAGCGAACGACCACATCCCCGGCGAGCTCGGGTTCATCGTCTACGGCTTCAAGAAGTCGAACCTCGACTTCCACGGCGGCAAGCTCTGCGTGAAGGCGCCGCTGACGCGCACACCGGCCGCGAAGGCCAAGAACGTGCCGTGCATCAACCCGTTCGGCGCGTGCAGCGCCGGCGTCGCCTGCCGCCAGCTGCGGCGCAACTTCAACGCCACGATCCAGTCGGGCTCCGACCCCATGCTCACGCCGGGCAAGTTCGTCAGCGCGCAGATGTTCCAGCGCGACCCGACCGACCCGACCGGCTTCGGCGACAACCTGTCGAACGGGATCGGCTTCGTGATCGCGCCGTAGCTCGGCGCTCTCGGCCCGGGTTCGCGAGAGTTCGGGTCAGCGCGCCGCAGGGCCCCAGCACCGGCGGACGATCCGGAGGAGCACGGCCAGGGTCGCCGCATTCAGCGCGCTCAGGTCCGTGGTCGCGGGCTGCGAAGCGAGCCAGGCTGCGACCGCTCGCCGCGCGTTCTCGGTGCCCTCGTCGGCGGCCAGGCCGTCGCCGTGGTCGCAGTTCACGTGGACGAACTCGACCAGGAGCTTCGCGAGCGCCGCGGGCTCGATCTCGAACTCGGAGGCGGCGTCGAAGAACAGCTCGCGCCCGCTCGGGTAGCGATCCTGGGAGCCGGAGAGGAACGATCGCACGCGCGCCTCGGGGTAGTCGAAGCGCGCCAGGAGCACGTTGCTGACGAGGTCGCTCGTCTGCCCCGTTCGTTGAACCAGGACCCTGCAAGGGTCGGTCGGCACCGCGTAATGGATCGGCCGGTCCGCGGGCAGCAGCTCCTCGACGTAGGCGATGCGCGCCGGGATCGCGGCCCGGATCCTCGCGGCGTCGGCGGGCGGGAAACGCTCCGGGTGGTGCACCAGCGTGTAGGCGAACAGCGCCGACTCCGCGAGATCCTCGCCGCGAGGGTTCTTCTGCGCGTAGCGCGTGACGAAGCCGCCGTCCGACTCCTGCGCCGCCAGCCAGGCGGCGGAGTTCGCGTGCACCTCGTCCCAGGCCGCGTGCACGGACTCGTGGAAGATCGTCTCCTCGAGGTCGTGGGTCGAGATCCGCTTCGAGGCGTTCGAGGAGTACACGACGATCAGCCCGACGTCGCTGAACGCGGTCGCGTCCTCGTCGCTCGCGTGCACGACCAGGCGCTCGACGCCGCGGCGCAGCGACGTCGGCAGCTTGCCGAGCGGGTGCAGGTACTTGCCCGCCTCGGCGCGAGCGGCTTCGCGTGTTCCGAAGTCGGCGTCGAGGTGCAGTCGAACGCTCGTACCGTCGTCGAACCGAGCGCGGAAGCAGATGGCCGCGCCCATCAACTCCCCACCCGGACGGGTCTTGTCCGGCATCTCGCGCAGCCCCTCGCCGTCGTCCTCCAGGACCACGAAGGTGCTCGGGTCCGTCTCGACGATGAAGTCGTAGTCGGTTCCGACGACCGAGCTGCTGAACTCCTGCGCACGGGAGCTCGAGACCAGCACGGCGGCGAGGAGGGCGGTGCCCCAAGCAGTGGACAGGAACGCCCGCTCTCCGGAGGCGGGGAGTCTCATGATGGCCCTGTAGCGCTCGGGCCCCGGCTGGTTGCTCTCCCGGATCGAAAATGGAGACAGCTGGCGCAAGCGCCAGCTGTCTCCGGCTCGGTTCCGGAATGGGAGGTGGATCAGCGCGACAGGGTCGCGACGGTATCCGAACTCTCCTCCGGCTCTCCCCCCGAGCCTTTTCCCTGGGTGGCGGTGTGGGCGCTGAAG
>CAYGPA010000005.1:0-11298 GCA_964351535.1 uncultured Planctomycetaceae bacterium | reverse complement strand
CTCCTCCGGCTCTCCCCCCGAGCCTTTTCCCTGGGTGGCGGTGTGGGCGCTGAAGCGGACGGTCTTGCCCTTCGCGTCGGCGAGGGTCAGGAACGCGCCGCCGTCTTCGTCGACCGAGAGGGTCGCGACGGACTTGCCCTTCTGGTTCAGGAAGGTCAGCTGCGGCGTGCCGCCGGTCTCGTAGGCGGTCAGCACCGCGCGCTCGTTGTTGCGCGCGTCGCGCAGCACGAAGCGTTCGGCCCAGACGGTCTTGCAGACCGGCGCCATGCTCATCGCCCAGCCGGCGATGGCCAGGCCGAAGGCGGCGGCACCGGCGCGGACGAGGCGCTTGTTCTGACGCTCCAGCTTGTCGAGGCGTGCGGTCAGGTTCTGCTCGGTCATGGGGCCCTCCTGGGGTTCTGGACGCCGGCTTGCTCGCCGGTTCTTCCCGGTGGGCGCCCGAGAACGACTGCGCCCGGAAGCGGGAATCGCGGCGGCGGAGGCGGACGGCCGGCGCGCCCGCTCCCCGAAGGTCCTTCCAAGATCGTCTAGCCGGGGCCCTGGGTGCGGTTGCGGTTTGCGTCCGCAGAACACCCCGGTCGACGCGGGGCTCTACGAACGGGGACGCCGGGCATTCCCGCCGTCCTGGACCCCCGGAACGGGTTCTCCGCCCACCCACACCCCGATCAGGGTCAGCGAGCTCGGATCGAGCGCGATCCAGTCGGCGCGGGCCCCCTCGGCCAGGACCCCGACGTCGCGCTCGAGGCCGAGGGCCCGCGCAGGAGCCGCCGTGGCCATCGTCAGGGCCTCCTCGAGCCCCACGGTCCCCGCCGCCACCAGGCCGCGGAGCGCGTCGAGCTGCCCCAGAGCGGACCCCGCCAGCCGCGGAGCCTCGCCCGGTGCCGCGGCCGGGTAGTAAGCGGCCCCACCGTGGATCTCGTGCCGGCGACCGCAGCTCTCGAAGACGTCGCAACCCGTCCCGGCTCCGGCCAGCGCGTCGCTGACGAGGCAGAGTCCGTGCGGCCCGCGCGCCGCGAGCGCGAGCTCGATGGCCCGCTCCCCCACGTGCACGCGGTCGCCGATCAGCTCGACGGAGAGCACGTCCTCGGTCAGCGCCACGCCCGCGAGTCCCGGCGCGCGGTGGTGCAGCGACGGCATCGCGTTGAAGAGGTGCGTGACGCCGCTCGCCCCCGCGCGCGTCGCCGCGAGGGCAGAGTTCTCGTCGGCGTCGCTGTGGCCCAGGGACACGCGCACGCCACAGCGCACGAGTTCGTCGATCAGCGCCGTCGCGCCGGGCAGCTCGGGCGCCACGGTGACCGTGCGGATCCCGCGCCCGTCGCCGGTGGCCGGTCCGAGCACCGCGCGCAGCGCGTCGACGGAGGGCTCCGCGAGGTCCGCGACCGGCAGCGCGCCCGCGCGCAGCGGGTTCACGAACGGGCCCTCGAGGTGCAGACCCACGGCCCGCGCGCGCGGCGCGGCCTGGAACGACTCGGCGCGGGCGGTGCGCCACACGCGCTCGGCCAGCTCGCCGAGCGCGGCCGGCGCCGCCGGGAAGAGCGTGGGCTGGAACGACGTCGTTCCGTGCCTCGCGAGGGCGTCGGCCATGCCCGCGAGCTCGTCCACCGGATCGCAGCCGCCGTAGCCGTGCACGTGCAGGTCGATCAGTCCCGGGGCGAGGAGCGGGTCCTCCGCCCGCGGCGGGCCCGCGTCGAGGCGCACCTCGGCGAAGCGCCCCGCCTCGGCGCGCAGCACGCCGCGGCGCAGCCGTCCGTCGACCAGCAGCGTTCCGCGGAGCTCCGTCACTCCGGCTCCCGCGCCAGGAACCAGATCGCGCTGCGGCCGTAGGTGCGGCCGCGGGCCTCGAGGTCGGCCGGAAACTCCTCGGCGCGCGGGGCGGAGGTCGGCGTGTGGAGCACGATCGTTCCCTCGTCCGCCAGGCGCTCGCGCGCGAGCTCCTCCAGCGCCGCGAGCAAGCTCGCCCGGCCGCGCGACTCCCGGACCAGCGGATAGGGCGGGTCCAGGAAGATCAGGTCGAAGCGCTCCTCCGGCGCACCCCAGCTCGTCGGCCGCAGCGCGTCGCCCCGCCGCACCCGTGCGCGGTCCTCGACGGCCAGCGCCGCGACGTTGGCCTCGAGGTGCCGCAGGGCCCGTGCGTCGCGCTCGACGAGGAGCGCCGAGCGCGCGCCGCGGCTGAGCGCCTCGAGCCCCAGGCTGCCGGTGCCCGCGAAGAGGTCCAGGACCGCGGCCTCGTCGACGCGGTCGCCGAGCGAGGAGAACACCGCCTCGCGCACGCGGTCCAGCATCGGCCGCGTGTCCTGGCCCGGCGGCGCGTCGATCCGACGGCCGCGGAACTCCCCGGCGATGATGCGCATCGGGAGAGCGTAGCCGTTCCGCGCGCCCGCGTCTCGGCCGCGGGCGCAGGCCTGCCGTCCGCGCGCGGGCGCGGCGAAGCGTCTCCCTCCATCCAATCGGTCCTCCAATCGGTGGCGTGCGCCCTCCGGGGGTCGTACCTTCGCGGCGTGCTGCGCCTCCACGTCAACGTCGACCACGTCGCCACCGTCCGCCAGGCGCGGGGCGGCGGCTCCCCCGACCCGGTCGAGTGGGCCCTCCACGCCGAGCGCGCCGGCGCGCACGGGATCACCTGCCACCTGCGCCGGGATCGGCGCCACATCCAGGACGCCGACGTGCGCCGGCTGCGCGCGCGCATCGGCACGGTGCTGAACCTCGAGACCAGCCTGCACGCGGAGATGGTCGGGATCGCGCTGGAGAGCGCCGCGCAGTGCATCTGCATCGTGCCGGAGAACCGGCGCGAGATCACGACCGAGGGCGGACTGGACGTCGGCTCGGAGCGGCCGCGGCTCGCCGACGTGCTGCCGCGCTTCGCGGAGCGCGGCGCGCTCGTCAGCCTGTTCGTCGATCCGGACCTCGAAGCCCTCGAGCACGTGGCGCGTCTCGGCGCGCCGTTCATCGAGCTGCACACGGGTTCCTACGCGAACGCGATCGGCGCGGAGCGCGAGCGGGAGCTCGAACGCCTCGTGCTGGCCGCCGAGCGCGCCCACGAGCTGGGCGTGCGCGTCAACGCGGGGCACGGGCTCGACCTCGAGAACGTCGGCCCGATCGCGCGCCTGCCGCACGTCGAGGAGCTGAACATCGGCCACGCGCTGGTCGCGCGTGCGCTGACCGTCGGCGTGGCCGACGCGGTGCGCGAGATGCTGCGCGCCATGAAGGAAGCGCGGCCGTGAACAACCCCTTCCAGGGGAGCATCGTCGCCCTGCCGACGCCTTTCCTGCGCGGCGAGCTGGACCTGCCGCGCCTCGTGGACCTGATCGACTTCCAGGCGGAGAACGGCACGGCGGGCGTCGTCGTGGCCGGGACGACCGGCGAGGCCCCGACGCTGACCGACTTCGAGCGCCGCAGCGCGATCCACGCGGCCGTCGACGCGGCGCGCGGGCGGCTGCAGGTGATCGCCGGCGTCGGAACGAACGCCACCGCGCGCACGATCGAGCAGACCCGCTTCGCGACCGCGACGGGCGTCGACGGCGTGCTGGTCGTGACGCCCTACTACAACAAGCCCGGCCGCCGCGGCCTGATCGCGCACTACCGCGCCGTCGCGGACTCCACCAGCCTGCCGCTGATCCTCTACAACGTCCCTGCCCGGACGGGCGTCGACCTGACAGCCGATGCGGTCGCGGAGCTCCACGCGCAGTGCGAGAACGTCGTCGCGATCAAGGAGTGCACCGGCGTCGAGCGCGCGCGCGACCTGCGCCGGCTGTGCGACATCGCCGTGCTGTGCGGCGAGGACAGGCGCCTTGCGGACTTCATCGCCTCGGGCGCGGTCGGCGCGGTCAACGTGGTCGGCAACGTGGCGCCGCGGAAAGTCGTCGAGCTGATCGAGGCCGCGGCTCCGGGCGGCAACCGCCGCATCGCCGCCGAGTGCCTCGCCTACCTGACGCCGATCGTCCGCGACCTGTTCCTCGAGACGAACCCCGTGCCGGTCAAGCACGCGCTGGCGCGCATGGGTCTCTGCGAGGCCGAGGTGCGGCTGCCGCTCGTCGGACTCGAGCCGCGCAGCGTGGACCAGATCGAATCGACGCTGGTTGCCGCGGCCCTGGTCGCGACCGGGGCATGACGCCGTTCGAGCTCGCGCCGCTCGTGCTGGAGGGCACGGTCGTCCGGCTGGAGCCGCTCGCGGAGGACCACGCGGCCGACCTGTTCGAGAACTCCGGCGGCGAGGACGTCTGGCGCTACATGCCGTGTCCCGCCCCGCGGACCGTCGCCGACACGACCGAGTGGGTGCACGCCGCGTGCCGCGCCGGCGCGGAGGGCCGCGAGCTGCCGTTCGCGATCGTCGACCGCGCCTCGGGCCGGGCGGTGGGCTCGACGCGCTACCTCGACGTGCGCCCGGCCGACCGCGGCCTCGAGATCGGCTGGACCTGGCTCGCCCCCGTCGCGCAGCGCACGGCGATCAACACCGAGTGCAAGCTGCTGCTGCTCGGGCACGCGTTCGAGGCGCTCGGCGCCGTGCGCGTCCAGTTGAAGACCGACGGGCGCAACGAGCGCTCGCAGCGCGCGATCGAGCGCCTCGGAGCGCAGCGCGAAGGCGTCCTGCGGCGCAGCCGGCTCTGCTGGGACGGGGTGCACCGCGACACGGTCTACTACAGCATCCTGGAAGACGAGTGGCCCGCGGTTCGCGCTCGGCTCGCCGCCGCGCTGGGCCGCTGACCCTGCGACTCGCGCGCGCGGCGCGACCGCGAAATTCCGCCTCCCGCTGAAACTATCCGGCGCGCCCGCCTTCAGAATGGGATTGGTCGCGGGTCGTGACCGGCTCTCGAATCCCATGACGGCAGGCAGCGGGGGAAGCACAACGGCGAACGTCAGCCATCCGGAGGACCTCGACCTCGTCGCGCGCGCGCGGGCCGGCGACTCCGTGGCCATCGACGTCCTGCTCGTCCGCATGCGCTTCGTGCGTCAAGTCGTGCTGTACAAGAATTCTCGACTCGGCGGGCCGCTGGAGAACAACGAGCTCGAGGACGTGATCCAGGACGCGCTGACGGCGGTCTGGAAGAAACTCGGACACTACCGCGGCAGCGGACCGCTCGAGGCGTGGCTCTACCGCTTCTCCTACTACCAGATCTGCACGCGCCTCCGGGCGAGCCAGCGCATGCCCGTCCTGCTGGCCGACGTGTGCGGCGACACGATCGAGCCCGAGGTGCGCGTGCCCGACGACCCGACGCGCTTCGCGTACCTGTACGACGCGCTCGAGCAACTGGACGAGACGACCGCGGAGGTGATCCGCCTCAAGAGCATGGAGTCCATGACCTTCGACTCCATCTCGACGCGCACCGGCCTTCCGACGAATACGGCGAAGACGCGCTACTACCGCGGCCTGCGGCGCCTGCGCGAGCTCGTCGGCAAGCGCGCGGCGCGCGACGAAGCGAGGAGTGGATCGTGACCATGCACACCCGAAACCACGGCGATCGACTGTTCGAGATCCTGGCAGCCTCCGAGCCCGAGGCGCAGTTCCAGGCGTCGGAGCTCGCGGGCTGCGCGGACTGCCGGCTGGAGCTGGAGGAGTGCCTGACGCTGGAACACGAGCTCGGCGAGCTGGCCGTCGCGGAGCGCCGCGAGATCGCCGCGGCGCGCGCCGTCGCGCTGGACGCCGAGCCCGGGCGGGCCGAGCTCGCGCTCGCCGCGCGGATTCGACCCCCGCGAGTCGCGGCCGCGCAGACCACGAACGTGCCCCGACCGCCGCGCACGCTTCCCTGGGCGATCCTGGGGACGGCCGCGGCGGCGGCGCTGCTGCTCCTCCTCACGCCCGAACGCCCGCCGCCGGTGGACCCCGCGACCGCCGCCGGGTCGCCGGCCAAGCTCGGCGACCGCCTGGTGCCGACGCATCCGCTGGGTGAGGTCGAGACCTACGCCCCGTTCGAATGGGACGCGGAGCTGTCCGCGGCCGGTTGGTTTCGCGTGGAGGTCCTCGGCACCGACGCGGACTGGAACGGCGCGCCGATTCGCAGCCCGCGCCTGCGCGAGGCGAGCTGGCAGCCGACGGCCGAGGAGCTCGCGCGGATGCCCGCGAGCATTCGCTGGCGGGTCGAACTGCACCACGACTCGAATGCGCGCGACGTGCTCGACGCCTCCTCGGCACGGGCCCGCCTCCAGCAACCATGATCTTGCGCCTCGCGTGCCTCGTGGGCCTGTTGGTCCCGTGGGCCGGTCGGGGTCCGCGCGGGCAAGGTCACGACGAGCAGATCGCGCAACTCCGTGCCGCGCCTTCGGGTCGGCGCGTGGAGGTCGTCGAGGAGCTGCTGCGGTCGGCTCCCGCGGACGCCGGCGAATCGCTGGCGCGCGCGGTGTACGCCGCGGTGGCGGCGGACGAGGAGGCGCTCCGCGCGTCGTCGGCCGAGCAACGCCTCGAGCTCCTGCACGCTGCCGAGCGCGCGGCCCGGCGCTTCGACGCGGACGCCGCGGCCAAGACCGCGGACACGCGCGCGCGCATCCTCGAGACGCTGGGACGTCTGCGCGAGGCGCGCGACGAGCGCGCGCAGGCGCTCGCGGCCTACCCGCGGGCTTCCCGGGCCCGTCCGATCCTGCGCCTCGGTCTGGCGGAGTCCCTGCGGCAGCTCGACGAGTACTCCGCGGCGCTGGCCGCGCTGGAGGCTCTCGAGTCCGAGATCGAAGGCGACCCGCGCTGGAGCGCGCTCGTCCCCGTGATCGAGCGGGTGCGCAGTCAGACGTACATCGACTTCGGCATGCCCGACCTCGCGTCGGAGCCCATCCGCGCACGGTGGCGAGCCTCGCGCGCGGCGTACGCGAGCGGCGCGTACGACGCCGCGGAAGTCCTGGCCGCGCTGCAGGCCTACGTCCGGCTGCTGAAGGCCACGGGTGCGAACGCGGAGGTCGCGGAGGTCGGACGCGAGTTCCTCGACGGCGGCGCGCGACTCGGAGCCGATGCGTTGGAGCTCGCGCGGCTCGCGATCCTGGTCGGCTCCTCGGAGCTGCGGCTCGCCACGGCGGACCCGGCCACGGCCGAGCGCGGCGTCGCGCGTCTGCGCGCGGCCCTGGACGCGCCGCTCGACCGACGGGAGGAGCTCTACGCGCGCCTCGCGCTGGCCTCGGCGGAGCTGAGCGCGGGCCGCTTGCAGGCCGCGGACGAGCACGTCGCGCGCGCGCGCGCCGGCGTCGAAGCCTGGGGGACCTGGGGGTCGCGCCCGGAGAGCGCTCCGCTCGCGCGCGAGGTCGCGCACCTGGCCGCGCTCGAAGTCCGCCTCGCGCTGCTCCGCGACGCCTCCGACGAGGAGCTGCGCGCGCTCGAACCCCGCATCGACGCGGCTCTCGACCTGCTGCTCGAACACTGGGACCAGGTTCCGCCTCGCGCCGGGGGCGCGGGCTACCTGCTGTACGCGGAACGCCGCGCGGTGCTCGGCGAGAGCGTGCGGCTCGACGTGGCGCTGTACGGACTGGAGGAGGGCGCTCGCCGCGGACTCGAGGACGTCCTGCGCGTCCAGACTCGCGGCAGCCTCGCGCGCCGCATCGCGGCACCCGCGCCCAGCCTCGCGGAGACGCGCGCGGCCCTGACACCCGAGGGGCACGGCCTCCTCGTCTATGTGTCCTCCGAGGGCTCCTCGCACGTGTTCGCGCTGGATGCCGAGCACGTCGAGCACGCGGAACTGTCGGCGGCCGACACGCTCGACGCGCTCGCGGCCCGCTATGTCGCGCACGTGTCGCAGGAGTACGCCGCGGACGAGCTCGCATGGGCCAGCGGGGTCGAGCGCGAGCTGGCTGCGCAGCTCTCCGCCGAGCTCCTCCCGCCCCGCGTCGCGCGGCTCGTCGCCGGCTGGAGCGCGATCGGGATCTGCGGGCTCGACACGTTCGGCTGGGTGCCGTTCGAGTGGCTCCCGCTGCGCGACGAGGACTTCCTGGGCGCGGCGCGCGCCGTGGCGTACCTCGTGTCGATCCCGTTCGCGGTCGCGCGCGCCGAGGAGGTAGTCGAACCCGCCTCGGTGGACGTCCTGCTCGTCGGTGGAGCCGCCCACGGCGCGGCGGCGCGCGCGCGGTGGCCCGAGCTCGCCGACGTGCGCCTCGACGCCGGAATCGAGGACGCGATCTTCTCGGGCTATCCCCCCGCGAGGCGCCGCATCCTGCGCGGTCCCGCGGCGACGCCGCGAGTTCTGGCCGATCAGGACCTGGCGGACGTCGGCGTGCTCCAGTTCTTCGCCCACACCGTGCTCGAGCCGGAGCGCGAGCGCCCCACGGCGCTCGTGCTGTCGGCGGGCGTCGACGACGGCCTCGTGCGCTGCGCGGACGTGGAGCAGCTCGCGGGTCCCCGGCTCGTCCTGCTGGCCACATGCCGCTCGTCCGCGGGACCCGTGCGCCGCGGAGATCCGCACGCCGCCGACCTGGGAGGCGCGTGGCTCGCGGCCGGGGCGCGCGCGGTCCTGCTGACGCGGAAGGACGTGACGGTCCCGGCCGCCACGGAGATCTCGCGCACGCTTCACCGCGAGCTGCGCGCGGGCGCCACCCCCGCCGAAGCCCTGCGGCGGCTGCGCGCCGGGCTCGTCGCGGACTTCGCAGCGCGCGCACCGCTCGCGAGCCACCTGCTGCACGTCGTCGGGCTCGGACACGAGGCGCCGCTCGCGCCGCTGCCGGAGCTGGCGCGGCACGCGCCGGGCGGCCGCTCGGCGAAGCCGCGCGCGGCGCCCGCGGGCGTCCTGCTCGTCGCGGCGGCGCTCGTCGCGGCGGCGCTGGCGCGCCGACGGCGGAGAGCGCTGGCTACAGCTCGATCTCGGGAATCTTGATCACGGCGGGCGCGAGGTCGCGCTGTTCGGGGTCGACGAACGGCACCGGCGCGGAGGCGCCCGACTCGAGGATCCACGGCGCAACGGGGACGATCTCCTCGGTCCCGCCCCAGAGGTCCTGAAGCTCCTGCATCAGCTCGAGCGGCGTCGTGAAGGCAATCAGCGTGGACGGACCGGACTCGACGGGCGTGGTGGTGAGTCCGCTCCACACCAGCGGGCGCAGCTCGAGCACGTAGTACTTGTCGATCTCCATCTCCGGCTCGACCCAGTCGGCGAGCACGCCAAGGCTCCAGTCTCCGCCGAGCTGGTACTGTCCGATCACACCCATCTGCGTCGCGATTCCCGAGGCGGTGGGCAGCTCGTAGAGGCTGACCTCCAGGTGGGTCGCGCCGCTCGGGACCTTGACCTGCGGCTCGAGCGCGTCCAGCCGGAGCTCGCCCCGCTGCGTGATCGTGTTCAGCGTGTAGGTGTTGCGGTTGCCGACCGTGAACTGGGCGTTGGAGACGTCCTCTCCGTTGTTCATCTGCAACAGGAGTTCCTCGTCCTGGTCGACGAACAGCATGAGATCGACGTCCCCGTCCAGGTCGATGTCTTCGAGCGACGGGTTGATGCTCTGGCCGGGCCCCGGGGTCCCGCTGGGTCCGAGCGGGACGAGCTGGCCGCTCGCGAACGAGAAGGTCGTCCCCCCGTTGACGGGCTGCGTTCCGTCGCTCTGATTGAAGAACAGCACGCCGTCGTAGGAGACCCGGTGCACGAGAAACAAGTCCTCGGCGCCGTCGGCGTCGACGTCACGGGTCTCGAGTCCGTGCACTTCCGAAGAGCCCAGAGGCATGACCGCGTCGACGGCCGTCCGGTCGATCACGTGCAGGAACTGCTCGGTTCCTCCGGGCCACGTCACGACGGCCGCGAGGCGGCTCCCGGCGGCTCCGGGTTGCTCGAACGCCGCCATCACAGCGGTGCCGACTCCGCCGGGTGCCGAGAACTTCAGGGTCCCGTCGGCCTCGAACACGAACAAGCCGCCCGTCGCGATGGTCGCCACGTCGCGGTCGCCGTCGCCGTCCCAGTCGAGCAGGACCAGGTCCAGCATCGTCGAGTTCAGCGGGATGGACGTGGTCGAGCCCGAGCCGAAGGGGTCGTCCAGCACGAGCAAGTTCTGCCGGTCCGCCGCGATGCCCACGACGCGCGGGGCCGCGTCGTCGACCAGCACGCGCACGGCGCCGTCCCACTCGGCACCTCCGAGGCTCGTCCTGGCAAAGGTCGAGCCGTCCCAGTCGTGGAAGCGCTCGATCCCCGCGCTGGACGCCACGACGACCGTGTCCGGGCCCGGCACGGAGAGCGGCGGCGCCAGCGCCACGTCGTTCGCGACGATGCTCGAGTGGTGGCAGTCGTTCCACACGGCGACGCCGCTCAGCATCAGCAGCTCGCTCCCGTCCAGGAGGATCGCGTCGACGCGCGCGTCGCCCGTGAAGTCACCGACGATCGAACGCGTGCGCGCCCCGGACGACGTGGGCAGCGCGAGGCGCATTTCATCGCCCGGGTCGAATACCGGCGCCTGCTGCGTTCCGAAGGTGAACGGACCGCCCGCGGTTTGTGCGCGGGTGGGCAGGCAGAGGACGAGCAAGGCGAGGATGGAGGCGGTTCGCTGCATGGGGAGGGCGCGGGGTCTCGGGGGGGCGTCGGAACTCCCCCCCAAGTTGGTGCCTTCGCACCGAATGGTGTGGGACTTTCTCGGATTCCGAGCGGGGCGCGACCACGCGCCGCGCAGCCCAGAAAGTCTCTGTCGAGACGTTGCTCCGGAGAGTTTCAACAATCCGCGCGGCACGAGGATTCGACACCGCGCGAGGGACCGCGGCGCAAGTGCCCGGGTTTCCTGAAACCCTTGCGGCCCGAGGCTCGGCAAAGGGCGCCCCGCAACGCGGGGAGGGCGCGATCGATCTCACGTCGCGCTCCCCGACCAACAAGGAGACGTCCATGCACGAGAAGGACATCGAACAGCTCGCTCGCGAAATCGCCGAGCGCAGATCGATCAACAGACGAACGGTTCTGAAGGGAGGCGCGGCGACCGCGGCCGCCGCCTGGGTGGGCGGCAGCGCTCCACTGCGGGCCCAGGGCGGCGGAGGCTTCGAGCACAAGACGTTCTTGCTGGACCGCATCCAGTTCGGCCGCGACGCGGAGTCCTCGTCGAAGTACGACACGGTCGGCGGCTACACGCCGTTCCTCGACCTGCAGCTCGACCCCGACGACCCGTATCACGACGACGGGGATGCCCAGATCGCGGCGATCAGTCCCCAGCAGGACAAGCTGTACGGGCAAGACCCCGCGGACATCATCTGGGACTCGGACTACTACCAGAGCCCTTGTACGCCTCCGTTCCTGCACAAGAGCAACACGATCATCGGGCTCAGCGCGCAGACCCTGCTGACCAAGTCGCACTTCTCCACGCGCCAGCTCCAGTGGGTCATGGCCGAGTTCTGGCAGGACCACATGCTGACGACGTTCCTGGGACAGCCCCAGGCGCACT
>CAYGPA010000004.1:34099-34249 GCA_964351535.1 uncultured Planctomycetaceae bacterium | reverse complement strand
AAGACCCACCGCGCCTTCGCGGGCTACGACGGCGAGGTGCTCTACACCGACCACGAGGTCGGGCGGTTCGTGGACGGCCTGCGCGAGCTGGGCCGCTGGGACCGCGCGGCCTGGCTCGTGGTGGGCGACCACGGCGAGGGGCTCGGCCAG
>CAYGPA010000004.1:0-34089 GCA_964351535.1 uncultured Planctomycetaceae bacterium | reverse complement strand
GGAACGAGCAGCTGCGGGTGCCGCTCCTGATGGGTGCGCCGGGAGTCGTGCCGGGAACGCACGCGGGCCTGGTCGGGATGGCCGACGTGCTGCCGACCTGGCTGGCCCTCGCGGACGTGCCCGAGCGGGACGCGTTCCTCGCGGATCGCAGCGGACTGGACGTCCTGTCGCGGACGCGAACGGGGCTCCACGCCATGTCCTCGCGCCGGCGTGCCGACATGGTCGCGGGCACGCGCAACGCCTGGACGGAACCTCCGTGGAAGCTGATCGTCGGCGCGCGCGGGGTCGAGTTCCTCTACCACCTCGAGACCGACCCCTTCGAGCTCGAGAACGTCGCCGACGCGCACCCGGAGGTCGTCGCGCGTCTGCGTGCCGCGCTCGACGCCCACGTCGAGCGGATCGCCGCGCGGGGAAGGAGTCGCGCCCGGGGCGCCGGGCCCGCGAGCGACGCGCGCGACGCGAGCGCGGAGCGCCTGGCGGAGCTGCGTGCCCTGGGCTACGTCGACGGCGACGAGGAGCCGGACGAGGCTCCCGACGGCGACGGCGCCCCGCGGGGAGCGGACAGTCCGGGCGGCCCGGGCGGCCCGGGCGGCCCAGGCGAATCGGGCGAATCGGGCGAATCGGGCGAATCGGGCGAACGGCCCTGAGCCGGGGCGTGCTCCGGGTCTGGGTCGGAACACGCCGCGTGCTAAGATCCGCGCCCTCCGCGTCCGATAGCCCCAGCAAGGCACCCGCGGGGGCTCCTGCCCTCTCGGACGCGACCGCGCCCCTTCCGCGCCCCTTCCGCGCCCGGGCCCCGAACCGGCCACCGGGCGACGCCCCCCAGCATCCCCAGCCCACCACCCCCGAAGATGACTCAGCGCAAGATCCTGATCATGGGAGCCGCCGGCAAGGACTTCCATGTGTTCAACACCTGCTACCGCGACAAGCCGGAGTTCCGGGTCGTGGCCTTCACGGCCACGCAGATCCCGAACATCGACGGCCGCAGGTACCCGCCGAGCCTGGCGGGCGCGGGCTACCCCGACGGGATCCCGATCGAGCCCGAGGAGCAGCTCGCGGAGCTGGTGAAGCAGCACGGCGTCGACGAGGTCGTGTTCGCCTACTCGGACGTTTCCCACGCGTACGTCGACGAACGGCGCAAGATCGCCGAGGGCGCGGGCGCGGCGTTCTCGACCTTCGACGTCGAGGCCACGATGATCGCGTCCTCGAAGCCCGTGATCGCCGTCTGCGCGGTGCGCACCGGCTGCGGCAAGAGCCAGACCACGCGCGCGGTCATGACCGTGCTGCGCGACAAGGGGCTGAAGACCGTCGCCATCCGCCACCCGATGCCCTACGGCGACCTCGAGAAGCAGGCCGTGCAGCGCTTCGCGACGCTCGAGGACCTGAAGAAGCACGACTGCACGATCGAGGAGATGGAGGAGTACGAGCCGCACATCCAGAACGGCTGCATCGTGTACGCCGGCGTCGACTATGCCGCCATCCTGCGCGAGGCCGAGAAGGAAGCCGACGCGATCCTGTGGGACGGCGGCAACAACGACACGCCGTTCTACAAGCCCGACCTCTGGATCACCGTGGCCGACCCGCACCGGCCCGGGCACGAGCGCGACTACTTTCCCGGGACGACGAACTTCGAGCGCGCCGACGTGATCGTCATCAACAAGTGCAACACGGCCGAGGAAGCCAACATCTCGGCCGTCGCGGTGAACGCGGCCGAGATGAACCCCGGCGCCGAGGTGCTGCGCGCCGACTCGCCGGTCACCGCGAGCGATCCCGAGGCCATCCGCGGCAAGCGCGTACTGGTCGTCGAGGACGGCCCGACGCTGACCCACGGGGAGATGAAGTTCGGCGCCGGAACCGTGGCCGCCCGCGCCTGCGGCGCGGCCGCGATCGTCGACCCGCGACCCTTCGTCGTCGGCGACATCGCGGAGACGTTCAAGAAGTACCCCGACATCGGCGAGGTGCTGCCCGCCATGGGCTACGGCGAGCAGCAGATGGCCGACCTGGCCGCGACGATCGACCGGGTCGACTGCGACGTGGTCGTGATCGGTACGCCGATCGACCTGGCGCGCGTCGTCGAGATCAAGAAGCCCACCGTGCGCGTGACCTACGATCTCGACGAGGCCACCGCGGTCAAGCTCGCGCACCGCGTCGAGAACATCCTCGGGAAGGGGCAGTCGGCACGATGACGGACTTCCGCGGAAGGCACTTCCTGTCGACGCTCGACTACACGCCCGAGGAGGTGCGCGAGCTCGTCGACCGCACGATCGCCCTGAAAGCCGAGAAGTCCTCCGGCGGCGGCGGCAAGCCGCTCGACGGCCGCGTGCTGGCGATGCTGTTCTTCAACCCCTCCGTCCGCACGCGCGTCTCCTGCGAGTCCGGCATGGCGCGCCTCGGCGGCCACGCGATCGCCATCAGCCCCGGCAAGGACACGTGGAACTTCGAGTGCGGCGAGGGCGTCGTCATGGACGGCAACACCCAGGAGCACGTGCGCGAACTGGCGCCCGTGCTCTCGGAGCTGTGCCACGCCGTCGGGATCCGCAAATCGGAGCTGATCACGACGGGCTCGGCCCAGGCCACGCCCACGGGCTCCTACGAGGAGCTCGCGCGCGACGAGTTCATCCACCGCTTCGCGCAGTTCTCCGGCGTGCCGGTCGTCAACCTCGAGTCCAACGCCTTCCACCCGACCCAGGGGCTGGCGGACATGACGACCATCGTCGAGCGCATCCCCGAGCCCAGGGGCAAGAAGTACGTGCTGACCTGGGCCTACCACCCGAAGTCGCTGCCCGTGGCGACCCCGCACTCGCAGCTGCTCTCGGGAGCCGACCTCGGCATGGACTGCACCGTCGTGCGTCCGAAGGGCTACGGCCTGGCGCCCGACGTCATGGCGGCCGCGAGGGAGCGCGCGGAGGCCATGGGCGGCTCGGTCACCGAGACCGAGGACGAGGCCGCGGCCTACGAGGGCGCCGACGTCGTCTGCGCCAAGGCCTGGGGATCGCTGGACTACTACGGGCGCTTCGACGAGGAGGCGCGCGACAAGCAGGCGCTGAAGCACTGGATCGTGAACGGCAAGAAGATGGACCGCACGAACGACGCCTTCTTCATGCACTGCCTCCCCGTGCGCCGCAACGTGGTCGTGGCGGACGAGGTGCTCGACTCGGACCGCTCGGCGGTCATCCAGGAGGCGGGCAACCGCCTGTGGACCATCGCGGCCGTGCTCGCGGCCGTCCTGGGAGCGTGACGCCGGCGCGCCGACCGCGCGCCGCCGACGAGGCGCGCCCGCGCGGGCGCGTCTCGGTGCGCATGGCGCGGCCCGACGACGCCGCCCTCGCGCGCGAGGCCTCGGCGCTGATCCGCCAGGCGTCCCGCAGCCACGACATCGCGCGCCGCGCGGTGCCGTTCCTGCGCGACAAGATCGTCGCCGGCAAGGCCGTGCTCGCGCTGCACGAGGGGCGCCTCGTCGGCTTCGGGTACTTCTCCGACTGGGAGGACGGCAAGTTCGTGTCGCACTCGGGGCTCGTGGTCGACGACGCCTACCGCGGGCGTGGGCTGGGCAGGCGCATGAAGATGCGCCTGATGCGGGCGGGCGCCCGGCGCTTCCCGAAGGCCGTGGTCATGAGCCTGACGACGTCGCCCGCCGTCCTCGCGATGAACCGCTCGCTGGGCTTCCGCAAGGTCCCGATCGCGCGCCTCACGAAGGACCCGGCCTTCTGGGAGGGCTGCAAGGCCTGCCGCAACTACGAGGAGATGCAGCGGCAGGGCAAGCAGTGCTGCTGCGACGCGATGATCCTGTCGCCCGCCAGGGCGGCCGCGGCCGGCGCCGGCGCGCCCGAGCCCGCGAAGAAAGCGAAGCGAAGTGCTCCCCGCCGACGTCCGTGAGTACGTCGCGAGCTCGCGCGACGAGGTGATCGGCCTGCTGGCCGACATGGTCGCGATCGACAGCGTCACGGGCGGGGAGACGGCCTTCGGCGAGTTTTGCCGCGACTGGCTCGAGCACGCGGGCATCGACGCGCGCCTGGTCCCGTGCAAGGGGCGGCAGAACCTCGTGGCGCAGTGCGGCTCCGCGGATCCGGGAGCGCCGACGCTCGTGATCTCGGGCCACCTGGACACCGTTCCGGCGGACGCCGCGCGCTGGAGCCGCGACCCGCTCGATCCGGTCGTGCGCGACGGCCGCATGCACGGCCTGGGCACGAGCGACCTGAAGGCCTCGATCGCCGCGGCGTTCGTCGCCGCGCGCCACCTGCGCGACGCGCAGCTCGCGGGGCGCGTCGTGATCGCGATGACCGTCGAGGAGGAGACCACCGGCGACGGGACGCGCGAGTTCCTCGCCTGGGCGCTCGCCGAGCGCTTCCTGGATCCGACGCGGACCGTGGCGGTCGTCACCGAGCCGACGGGGCTCGACCACGTTTCGCTCGGCAACCGCGGGACGTGCTTCGCGGCGGCGCGCATCGTCGGCAGCGGCGGTCACGGCAGCCGCCCGCACCTCGCGCGCAATCCGATCGACGCGGCGCACGAGCTCCTCGCCGCGCTGCCGGCCCTGCGCGAGCGCTGGGCGCGGACCGCGGGCGATCCCGACCTCGGTGCGAGCCAGGTCACGCCGACCTCGATCTCCGCCGGCGCGCGCGCGCGGCTGAACATGATCCCCGAGTCCGCGGACCTGGTGCTGGACTGCCGCGTGAACCGGCCGCTCTGGTCGGCGGAGTTCGCGGGTCTCGCGCGCGACCTGGAGCTCGTGTCGCAGCTCGTGCGCGACCGGGAGTTCGACGTCACGTGGGAGCTCTTGCACCGGCGCGGCGGGCACAAGCTCGCCGCCGAGCACCCCCTGGCGCGCCTCGGACTCGACGTGCTGCGCAGCGACCTGGGGGTGGCCCGGGCGGAGTTCCGGTACACTCCGGCGGGCAACGACGCCGTGTTCTTCGGCCAGCACGGCATCCCCGCGCTGAACAAGGTCGGCCCCGGCCACCCGGAGTGCGCGCACCGCGTGGACGAGTACGTCGAGCTCGACAACCTGCCGCGCGGCGTGGCGCTGTTCGCCCAGCTCGGGCGGCGCTTCGCGGCCGAGGCCTTCGAGGAGAATCCCGGATCATGAGCGACCTGGCATCCAAGGAGTGCGTCCCGTGCCGCGGCGGCGTGCCGCCCCTCGCGGGGGACGAGCTGCGCCGCCTCCACGGCGAGCTCGGGCAGGACTGGAGCGTGGTGGACGAGCACCACCTCGAGCGCGAGTTCACGTTCCCCGACTTCGCCGAGGCCCTGGCCTTCGTGAACCGCGTGGGGCAGATGGCCGAGGTGCAGGGGCACCACCCCGACCTCTTCCTCGCCTGGGGGCGCGTCGGCGTGAAGATCTGGACGCACAAGATCGACGGCTTGACCGAGAGCGACTTCGTCTTCGCCGCCAAGGCCGACGCTCTGCGCTGACGCGCGGCCGCGGGGGTCTTCCGCGGTCCGGGCTGGAAGCCCCCGCCGCCGGCCCGTATCTTGTTCGGCTCGTTTTCCCGCGGCGCGCCTCCAGGCGGCCGGCGGGCGGTTTCTCTCCGAACACTCCCAACCTCCAACCCGAGGACCCTCCTCCCATGGCGATCCACGTCGGCGACCAAGCCCCTGACTTCACCCTGAAGACCCAGGACGAGAAAGAGTGGAAGCTCTCCGATCACCGCGGCAAGAACGTCGTGCTGCTGTTCTACCCCCTCGACTGGAGCCCGACCTGCGAGAAGGAGAACTGCTCGATCAGCCAGGAGAAGAAGTTCTCCGCGGGCGACAGCATGGTGGTGGGCATCAGCCGTGACTCCACCTGGTCCCACAAGGCCTTCAAGAAGGAGCGCGGCATCGAGCACGACCTGCTGGCCGACCCGCTGCTCGACGTCGCGAAGCAGTACGGCCTGGACCACCCGGCCGGCTTCATCTGCCACCGCGCGACGGTGATCGTGGACAAGCAGGGCAAGGTCGCCTTCGCCGAGGTCCAGGAGAAGACCGGCGACCCGCGCGACATGGGCGCGGTCGAAGCGGCGCTCGCCAAGCTGGGCTGAGCGCGAGGTTCGTTCCAACGCGCGAGGGAGGGCGACCGCGGCTGCGGGCGCCCTCCCTCGCGCATTCGCGTCCGCGTCAGGGCGCGATCTGGAACTCGATCGCGTCGGTCAGCCCGTCGCCGAAGGGGTCGTTCGGGTCGGCGTAGAAGTACTGGGCGTTGACGATGGCGCCCGTGGAGAGGCGCGGGTCGGCGCTCGACTGCACGTGGCCGTTGAAGTCGGTCGTCAGCGTGCCGGGGCAGAAGCCCGAGCCGCTCTTGCCGGAGCTCTGCAGCGGCAGGAGCCGCGTCAGCGGCGCCTTGACGCACAGCGTGCCGCCGTGGAAGCCGAGCACGCTGCGGTCGTTCAGGCCGTAGACCAGCAGGCCCGGCTGGTTGGCGAGCACGTCCTCGGCGTCGATCGTGAAGGGCGTCGAGTCCGTGGCGCTCGGCGATCCCGTGAAGGTGAGGAACGGCACGCAGAAGAGCGAGTTCAGCTTGCCGGAGCAGTACACCTGCGGCGTGCCGCAGGCGATGCCGGCTCCGCAGACGCCCAGCGGGTTCGCGAGGGCCGCCTGGAGGCCGCTCTGCGCGATGTCGAGCCCGGAGTTGGCGCCGCCGGCGAGGGTGCAGCCGCCGTTCGTGTGGATGCCGACGGCGAGCCCGGTCTGCTCGACGACGATGGGGGAGCCGGAGTTCCCCGAGAACGTGTCGACCACGTACGAGAGGACGTTCGGCCCGGTCGAGGCCAGCGGGCCGGTGTGGGTCTGCTGGACGCCGTAGTGCGTCGCGGGCGAGCCGTCGACGCCGTGCCCGGTGATGCGGATCGTCAGGTTCGGGTCGAAGGCCGGCGCCGCGTCGGCCAGCGTGAACCAGGCGCCCTGCGCCTCGGCCGCGGTCTTGCCGGTGATCGGGTTCTCGAACGTCCCGAAGTAGGCCCAGTCGTTGCCCAGCCCGCCGTTGGCGAACTGGCGCGAGGCGGGGTCGACCGGGTACTGGTCCTCGGGCGGGGGGTGCTGCAGCGTCCCGTTGGCGGACGACAGCGGGACGTTGAACTGAACGGTGTCGATCTCGCCGGGCGTGTCGAAGCAGTGCCCCGCGGTCAAGAGGCAGTGGTTGCAGTCGTCCAGGAGCCAGCCGGTGCAGAGCGCGGGCAGGAGCCGGGCGATGCGCGGATCGCTGGACAGCACGCGGTCGTCGGTCGTGCCGCACTGACTGGCGAGCGGCGGATGGACGGCGCCGGCGGTCACGCCGCGCAGCCGCACGCGACTGCGGCCGCTGCGCGGCGGGGCGACGATCTCGACCTGGACGGCATCGCCGTTGAAGTAGGCGGAGGTCTTCTGCCAGCGCGCGACCTCGGCCGCTCCGAGCTCCTGCACCGAGCCCTCGGTGTGGCTGACGATGCGCACCCGCGCGCCCTCGGCCAGCAACACCTGGTCGAAGTGCAGGCGCATCCAGGGCACGCCCGAGGCGACGACCGAGAACGACGCGACGACGTCCTCGTGGGCGCGCCGGTTGCGCACCCAGCCGGTGTCGGTGGAGAGCGTGTAGCGGAAGCTCGTCGGCGGAGTGTTCTGGGCCTGCGCGGGAAGCGCCAGCAGGGCGGCGAGCGCGAGCCCGCGGAGCAGCCGAAGGGTGTGCATGTGGAAATCGTTTCCGAGGCGAAGAGGCGGCTGGCCGCGGCGCGATCCGGTTCGAGTTCCTGTCGACCCGACCGGACGGGGCTTCCAGGGGCGATCCAGGCCGCTCTCCACTCCAGCCTATCTCGTAGAGCCCGGAGGAGCCCCCCCGGAGGAGCCCCGGTGAGCCCGGAGGAGCCCGGAGGAGCCCGGGTGAGCGCGTCGAGGACCCGCGGGCCGGGCGGGCGGACGCCGACCTGCTTGGCCGGCGTCCGTCCGGGCGAGCGTCAGGGCGCGATGACGAACTCGACGCCGTCGGTCAGGCCGTCGCCGAACGGGTCGGCGGGGTCGCGGTAGATGTATTGCGCGTTCACCTGGGCACCGACCGACAGGGTCGGGTCGGCGCCGCTCTGGATGCGCTTGTTGAAGTTGGTGTTCAGGATCCCGGGGCAGAAACCCGCTCCGCCGCTGCCGGAGTTCTTGGGCGGCAGGTTGCGGGTCAGCGGGGACTTGACGCACAGCGTTCCGCCGTGGAACGAGAGGTTGCTGCGGCCGTTCTGCGTGTAGAGCAGGAAGCCGAACTCGTTCGCCAGCACGTCGTTGCCGCGCAGCTGGAACACGGACGTGCTCGACGCGCTCGCGGCGCCCGTCGCGGTCATGAACGGAGTGCAGAAGTTCGAGTTGACCTTGCCCTGGCAGTAGGTCGTGGCGGTGCCGCAGGTCGCGCACACGCCCTGGGGGTTGGCCAGCGCGTTCTGCAGCGAGAGTCGCCCGCTGTTGGTCCCGGCGTTCGAGCCGCCGCCCGCGCCGCAGCCGCCGTGGGTGTGGATGCCGACGGCCTGCCCGGTCTGCTCCCAGATCACGGGCGAGCCCGAGTTGCCGCCCTGGGTGTCGGTCTGGTAGCGCACCGTGGTGCTGGTGATCGAGGCGACCGGTCCCACGTGCGTCTGCTGGACGCCGTTGTGCGACTGCGGCGTGCTGTCCACGCCGTGGCCCGTGATGCGGATCTGGATGCTCGGGTCGAAGTTCGGCGCCGCGCTCAGGAGCTCGAACACCGCGCCCTGAGCGGTGGCCGCGGACAGGCCCGTGGTGGAGTTGTCGAAGGTGCCGAAGTAGGACCAGTCGGAGCCCACACCCCCGCTCTCGAACTGGCGCGAGATCGGGTCGACGGCGTACTGGTCCTGCGGCGGCGGGTGCTGGTACGAGCCGCCGGAGGTGGAGAGCGGCACGTTGAACTGCGCCGTGTTGATGTCGAACGAGTCGTTGAAGCAGTGCCCCGCCGTCAGCATGCAGCGGTTGCAGTCGTCGATCAGCCAGCCCGTGCAGCCGATCGGCATGACGCGCGCGACGCGCGGGTCGCTGGACAGCACGCGGTCGTCGACGGCGCCGCACTGGGTCTCGGGAAAGGCCGGGACCTCGCCCGCGGTGACGGCGCGCAGCAGGGCGCGGTTCGGCCCCGTGCCGGGCTGGGCGATGATCTCGACCTGCACGGCGTCGCCGTTGAAGTAGGCGCTGGTGCGCTGCCATTCGAGGACGTGGTGCGCGTTCAGCTCCTGCACGGCGCCGTCGAGGTGCGACGTGATGCGCAGGATCGAGCCGGACTCGTCGTTGGGGCTGCCGGAGAGGCGCACGTCGGCGAACTGCAGGCGCATCCACGGCACGCCGGTGGCGACGACCGAGAACGAGCTGATGACCTCGCGCGCGTCGCCGTCGTACCGGACCCAGCCGGAGTCCGTGCCGCCGCCGTACTGGAAGCTGGGCGGCGTCGCGATCTGGGCGCTCGCCGTCGCGGTGAGGAGGGCGGCGACGAGGCAAGCGGCGCCGGTTCTATGCAGGTGATTCATGGGTGGGGGAGAGCTGGGGGTCTAGCGGAGGGCTCCCGGCGCCGCGGGGGCGGTGCTCAGGGGCAGATCTGGAAGGCCAGGCCGTCGGTGAGGCCGTCGTTGAAGGCGTCGACGCCCGGGTCGCGGTAGAGCCACTGCGTGGCGACCTGGGCCCCGGCGGAGAGCTGGGGATCGATGCCCGACTGGATGCGGTTGTTGAAGTTGAAGCGCAGCTCGCCCGGGCAGAAGCCCGTCCCGGGCGCGCCGGAGCTCTTCGGCGGCAACACGCGAGTCAGCGGGGCCTTCACGCAGAGCGTCGCGTTGTGGAAAGGCAGGCTGCCGCGACCGTTCGTGCCGTACACGAGCAGGCCGAAGTCGTTCGGCATGATGTCGTTGCCGATGATCCGGAACGGGCCGGTGTCGGTGACGCTCGGGTCCCCGACGTAGGTCATGAACGGCGTGCAGAAGAACGAGTTGACCTTCGGCGAGCAGAACACCTCCGGCGCCTCGCACAGGACCTCGGCGCAGTTGCCGAACTCCGCGCGCGTCCGCATGCGGATGCGGTTCAGCGGGTGGAACCCGAGCTGGATGTTGTTGGTCCCGCCCGAGCACAGGTGGCAGTAGCTCATGATCGTCCCGCCGCCGGCGCAGTTCGTCGAGGACTGGCAGGGGCCCCAGTAGCCGCTCGGCGCGCAGCTGTCGAGCGGGGCCGGGCAGAACTCGTGGGTGTGCGGCGCGTTGAAGTTGTGGCCGGTCTCGTGGGCCACGACCATGAAGTCCCAGTTGCCCGACTGCTGCTGGACGGGGAACTGCAGGCCGCCGTTGATGTTGCCGCTCACGGCGAAGCGGCCGGTGCTGCAGAGGCCGCCGAGGAAGGCCACGCCTCCGCCGAGGCCGGCGCCGGACAGGAAGTGACCCAGGTCGGCTCCGGCCGGGATGTTGCCCCCGCCCCAGGCGCTCTGGAACGCACTGAGCAGCGCGCTGGCGCTGCCGCCGTTGTCCTGCGGATTCCAGGGGTCGTTCGGGTTCGTGTAGAACTGCACGTACGGGTAGCCGAGGACGACGTCGATCTCCTCGTCGTACTTGTCGCTGACCGCCGCGAGCAGCGCGCCGACGTAGGCGGCCTCGGCGTTGACGTCGCCGAACTGCTGGAAGAGCTGGTAGTCGGTCTCGATCGCGAGCTCGATCAGCAGCGTGTCCAGCGGGGCGCCGCCCTGGTACCCGGAGCTCTCCTCGGCGCGGATCAGGGGCACGTCCTGCACCTCGTCGTAGCGGCAGAAGTCCCCGAGCGACTGGCCGCGGGCCAGGAGCTCGTCCTCGGTCGTCAGGCGCGAGACGCTGGCCGACCAGTCGGAGTCGGCGCCGGGCTCGGCGATCAGGTGGAACGTCCGGCCCGTCGAGCGCACCCAGCCCCGCGAACCGACGCGCGAGAAGGAGAGCACGACGTCCGACCCCGGCTCGCCCTCGACCGCACCGCGCCACACCGACAGCGACAGGTCCTGGCTCCACGTCGGCCACGGCGAGTCGTCGACGCGGACGCCGAAGCGCATCCGCTCGAGGTCGATGCGCCGCAGCTCGAGGTCGACGAGACGCCCCCCGGGCAGTTCGACGTCCGCGAAGCGCAGCCGGCGGTGGGCGCGAAGCGCGTCCAGCTCGGCCGGCCGCGGGTGCAGAACCAGCTCGCGGCTCTCGGCGTCGCGGGCGACGACGTCGAGGGGGAAAGGCAGGGAGGCCTGTCCGAAGGCGGAGGCCGCCAGCGCGAGCAGGGCGCCGGCGCGCAGCGCGTTCGAGGCGCGGGGGAGCATGGGGGATCCTCGGAAGGGGGGATGAGGAGCAGGAGCCTCGGGATGCAGGCCCGAGGATTCCGAGTCTACACATGGCCGACGAAGCGCGGGGCCCTCGGGTTCCGTGGGCCTCGCCGATGTTCGACACGCGGCGCCTTGCGTAGCTCTGACTTGACCGGGGCGGTCCGATGGGCTCTCGTCATCGCCCTTTCCCGCACCGATCCCAGCGATCCCACCCCCAGCCCCTCCTCGAGGCTCTCCAGATGAAACTCCGCTACGTCCTCCTCGCCGGCCTGGCCTTCGCCGGCCTGACGCTCGTGACCGCCTCCGCCACCGGAACCGCCTCCACCGCCTCGCGCGCGGCCGAGGACCGGGGCGTGGAGACGTACGACATCGACGGCGGCCACTCGAGTGTCGTCTTCAAGGTCAAGCACCTCGACGTGACCTGGTTCTACGGCAGGTTCAACGAGATCGAGGGCACCTACTCGATCGACCACGGCGATCCGACCAAGAGCTCCGTGCAGCTCACGATCCCGACCGCCAGCATCGACACGAACAGCACGAGCCGCGATCTGGAGATGAAGAGCGCAGGGTTCTTCGACGCCGAGGCGCACCCCGAGCTGACCTTCGAGAGCAAGCAGGTGGAGGTCGTCGACGAGACCCACTGGAAAGTCACGGGCGAGCTCGGCTGCAAGGGCAAGACCCACGAGGTCGTCGTCGACCTGCACTACACCGGCGAGACCGACCACCCGCGCTTCGGCTTTCGCACGGGCTTCGAGGGCACCTTCGAGATCGACCGCGTCGCCTTCGACATCGGCGCGGGCATGCCGGAGAGCCTGCTGAGCCAGAAGGTCTACGTGACGATCGGCCTCGAGGGCACCCGCCGCTGAGGTCCCGCCGGAAGCGCCGTCCTCACGGCAGCGTGATCTCCACCTCGGTCGTCTCGCTCGACCGGATCACGACGTTCTCGCGGTAGGGCGTTCCGGCGTTGCGCAGGTCGCTGACCTGGACCTCCCACGTGCCGGGCGCGAGGCCCGGGAAGCGCGTGGTGCCGCCGCTCTCCGTCGGCCGCACGGCCGTCGACGGGACGGGGTCCGAGAAGCCGATCGGGACCACGACGACGGCGGCGCGGCGCTCGTCGCCGCCGAGCACGCGCACGACCAGGTCGCCGCCCCGCTCGAGGCTCAACACGATCTCGTCGACGCGCGCGCCCGGCCGCGCGGTCACCGGCGGCGAGACGGCGGGTCGGTAGGAGGGGTGGCTGGCGGCGACCCGCAGGGCGACATCCGCGCGCACGCCGCGCAGCTCGAAGGCGCCCTCCTCGGTCGTCAGCACCTCGCCGGAGCTGGCGCGCAGCGCGCGGACGTTCGCGTGGCCGCTCTCCGCCGCGTCGGAGGCCTGGGCCCAGACGCGCGCGCCCGCGACAGCGCTGCCGGCGCCGTCGAGGACGAAGCCGGCGATCGTCGTGTCGTCGAGCTCGATCGAGATGCGCGACTCGCCCGTGGCGATGACCAGCGGCTGGACGTGGCCCATGGCGCGGCCGGGGTGCTCGACGACCAGGCGCCAGGGGCCGGTGCGCACCGCGGCGAGGCGGAAGGCGCCCTCCCCGTCGGTCTTCGCGACCGGCGTCCCGCCGCGCAGCCGGACCAGCGCGCCGTCGCCGGAGTCGGGATCGGGTTCGAGCCGCACGGTCGCGCCGGGCAGGGGTCGACCCGCCTCCGACACGACGCCGACCAGCGTGCCGCGCGGCCGCCGCAGGAGCTGCACGACGTGCGTCGAGCCCTCCTCGACGGAGGCGCGCGCGCGGCCCGGGTCCTCGAGCTGCTCGGCGGCACCCGCAGCGGCCGAGAACACGGCCCGACCCAGGTCGTCGTCCTCCACGAGCGCGAACAGGTACTCGCCCGGCGCCAGGTGCTCGAACACCGCGAGTCCGTCCGCGCCGCTGGTGCGGTCGGTCAGCGTGCGCGCGAACGACAGCGACTGCGAGGCGTCGCGCGGGACCAGGGCGACCGCGACGCGCGTGTCCGCCGCGGGCTGGCCGTCGGCGCCCGTGACGCGCGCCTCGACCGTGCCGCCGTGTCCGAGACGCAGCTCGACCTCGCTGGGCGCACCCGGGCGTGCGCGCACGGGCCAGCACGGTGCGCGGTCGACGTGGTGGGCCCACACGAACGAGAGCTGGCCGTCCTCGCTGAGCACCGTCGCCCGGCCCTCGGCGTCGGTCGTCTGGCGCCGGCGGCCCTCGGAGTAGATCAGCTCGTCCTCGCCCGGTGCCAGGCCGGCGGTGCGCTGCGCACCGCGGCCGATGCTCGGCGTGCAGGAGCGCAGATGAACCGTGGCCCCCTCCAGCGGCTCGCGCGTGAGCGCGTCGACGACGCGCACGCGGATACCGGGCACGGGACGGAGCTCGGCGACGCCGAGGTTCACGTCCTCGCCGGCGAGCACCGGCACACCCTCGATCCACCAGGGCTCGTAGCCCTCGGCGACGAGCTCGACGCGCATCGTGCCGCCCTTCAGCGCGCGCACCATGCCGCGTGCGCGCAGCGTGCCGTCGGGCGTGCGCTCCGTGCGCGGGTCACCGGCGGCGAGCAGCGCGCCGCGGGAGCCCAGGCGGCGGCGGTCCGCGGCCTCGGGCTCGATGCGCACGGAGACGTCCGCGATCGGGTCTCCGCTGGCAGCGTCGACGGGACGCACGAGCAGGTCGCCGCCGCCCGTGCGCGTCAGCACGACGTCGCGGTCCCCCGTGCTCGCGAAGACCGGCGCCGTCGTCGGCTGGACGTTCCAGCCGGTGCTGCCGCGCGGCGCGGCCACGAGCTCGTAGCGCCGGTCCGGCAGCAGCCCGCGCAACTCGAACGTCCCGTCGCTGCCCACGTCGGCCTGTCGCTCGCTGTCCCACACCGGATCGCGGCGCTCGAGGACCGCGATCACCGCGAGCTCCTCCAGGGCCTCGGTCCCCGTCCCCGTGACGCGACCGGCGATCGAGCCGCCGCGCTCGAGCTTCAGCACGAGCCCGGTACGCACGTCGCCCGGCTGGGGCGTCTCGCCGCGCTCGACGAGCACGGGATGCTCGGGCGCGCGCACGTGGAGGACCCACGGACCGGCCGCCAGCGTGTCGATGCGGAAGGTCCCGTCGTCCGCGGTCGTGGCGAGCACGGCCCCGCCCGCCGCGAACAGCGTGGGGCCGTCGATGCGCCGCAGGAGCGTCGCGTCCGGCACGGGCTGGTCGGACGCGTCCAGCACGACACCCTCGAGCACGATGCCGCGGTGCAGGACGATCTCGGCCAGCTCGGTCGCGTCGCTCTCGAGGCGCAGGCGCTCGTCGTCGTAGGGCGCGAAGCCCGGAGCGCGCACGGCGAGGCGCAGCCCGCGCCGGTCGAGGCCGCGCAGGGCGAAGGTCCCGTCCGGCGCCGTGCGCGTCTCGCGCACGTGGTCGAAGTGCCGCAGCACCTCCGGGTCGGCGTCGAGCGGCAGCTGTACGCTCGCGCTGCGGGCTCCGAGTAGCACGCGGGCGTCGGCCACCGGCTGCCCGGCGGCGTCGACGACGCGCCCGCGCAGCCGTGCGCTTCCGCCGGTTCGCTCCACGGGCCCTTCGCGCGCGGCCTCGGCACCGCCGCGCAGCTCCTCGCGCAACCGGGCGCCGCTCGGCGCGTCCTCCTGCGCCTGCGCGAGCTGCGCGGACCCGAGGGCGGCGTCGCGCGCCAGGGGTGCCTCGCGCCCGACGGGTCCGAGCGCGGGCGAGTCGTCGACCGTCCAGAGGACCCATCCGACCACCACGGCCACCGTGGCGAGCAGGCCGATCAGGAGCAGGGCGGGCTTCATGGCGTGCGGGGGCGCCGCGCGGGTTCGGACTCCCCGGTCGCGGCTCCCACCAGGGTAGCCTCGTGCAGCGCTGCTTTCCGCAGCGCTCGCAGGAGACCGTGGTCCGGGGACGGGGCGGCGGGCAGGGCGGGTGAGGACCCCGCGCTCGGGCGCTCGATCGTCCGGCGCTCAGTCGTCGGGCGCCCAATTGTCCGGCATCGCCGGGTCGCGCGCGAGGCGGACCTCGGCCAGGAGCTGGCCTTCCTGCGCGAGCGTGTTCCAGCGGAACGCGTCGCGACTGCCGCGCGCTTCCAGGAAGCCGGGCGCGCGCACGACCCAGTCCAGGGGGCCGTCCAGCGGGTAGCCCTCGAGCACCGGGGCGTTGCACGGCTGGTTGTACTTCTTCAGGCGCTGATTCGAGAGGGAGAGCTCCACGTCGCAGTTCTCGAGCGGCTGCCCCGTGTCCGCGTCCAGGATCCGGAAAGCGAAGCGTCCCAGGTCGTCGTCGCCGGCGTGGAACAGCACTTCGCCCGGAGGCTGCACGCGCGCGTGCTCCGGCATCCACGGCGTGTGATCCGGACCGGCGAGCCGCACGACGTAGTCCCCGGCGGGCAGGTCGTCGAAGCGCGCCGACCCGACCCGGCCCGTGCGTCCGCGCGGATCGCCGGACCACGACACCTCGCGGCGCACCTCGCCGACGCCGCGCCGGGGAGCCAGGATGGCCTCGACCGCCTGCTCGTAGCGGCCGGTCGCGCTCGTCAGCGTCACGACGACGGCCCCCGCGGCGTGCTCGGGTCGCAGGACCACGCGCACGTCGGAAGCCGCGTGGGCGCCGGCGTGCAGCTCGAGGTCCTCGGTGTGGGGGAGGAAGCCCTGGGCCTGCACGTGCAGTCGCCAGGTTCCGGGCACCAGGTTGTCGGCCAGGAACGACCCGTCGCGATGATGGGCCTCGACCCGATCGCGCAGCGCCAGGTCGCCCGGGTGCAGCAGCGCGCTGTGCCAGTCCTCGCGCATCGGTGTCGACACCGGCCCCGGGTACGGCCAGCGCGGCAGGGCCCGGCACACGGCGAGGCCGCGGTCGACAGGCGCGGGCTCGCGGAACGCGACGGGCGTCAGCGTGACCCGGGGGTTCTCGACGCGGGTCCCGAGGAAGTCCACGACCTCGCCGTGGCACGTGGCCCACGGCATCTCGGACGGCTCGAAGCGGAACGACGCGCGCGCGGTCTCGATCGTCATCACCTCGAGCGAGACGCTCCAGGTCCTCGGCGCGCGGTGGGGCGCGAACCGACGGGCGGGTCGGACGACCCAGCCCGGCGGCGGCTCGACGACCAGGGACTGCGGCGCCCGCGGCGAGGCGTCGAACGCGAACCGAGCGCGCGGCTCGTCGGGGGACGAGGTCGACCGCGTGCGGGCCAGCTCGCGCTCGCCGTCCATGAGGCGCACGACGAACGACGGCAAGGGGACCCGCTGGTGCTCCTCGACGTCCACGGGATAGTGCAGCACGCCCTGCACGCCCTCGCGCCGCTGGACGGTGCGGCGCACCTCTCGCCCGGCCTGCTCCACGACGGGATCCACCGCGTGCGGGGGCGTTGCCGCGGCCGGCGCGTCCTCGAGCGCCGAAGCCGTCCGCACGGCCGGCTCCGGGCTCTGCGCGGTCCGGTCGCGGATCGCCGCGGCCGGGACCGGCGCGGCGGGAACCGCGAGGACCTTCCAGAGTCCCAGCACCAGGGCCAGGACCAGCGCGATGACGACGAACAGGCTTCGCAAGACGTACCCGCCTCTCGCCTACGGCGCCCCGCGAGGCGCGTGAGCGCGAAAACGGGTCAACGTGCGCGCCGGACGCCGCACCGGCCCTTCCGGATCGCTAGCAGGCGAACAGGCGCGCGGGGTCGCGGAACGACTTGAACTCGAGCGCGTTGCCCGCCGGGTCGCGGACGAACAGCGTGGCCTGCTCGCCGACCTCGCCCGCGAAGCGCACGCGGGGCTCGATCAGGAACTCGACTCCTCCGGCGCGCAGCTCCTCGGCGAAGGCGTGCCACTCGTCCCACGGAAGCACCAGCCCGAAGTGGCGCACCGGCACGTTGTCGCCGTCCACGGAGCTCGTCGCATCTCGCGGGACCGCGTCGACGCGGTGCGCGGAGAGCTGATGTCCGCGCAGGTCGAAGTCCACCCACGTCGCGGCGCTGCGCCCCTCGCTGCAGCCCAGGAGCCCGACGTAGAACGCGCGCGCGGCCTCGAGGTCGTCGACGGGGAAAGCGAGGTGAAACGGTGCGTTCATCGGGAGGCTGCGGCGAGGACCGCGGGTGCAATCGGGGTCGGGTCGAGGAAGACGGAGCCGGGCAGGCGCTCGAGAACCAGGATCTCGCGCAGCCCGCCGAACTCGCCGCGGTCGCCGGAGAGCCGGATCGCCCCGTAGCGACGCCAGTCGGCCCACGGCGTGGAGAACGCGGGCTGTTCGTCTCCGCTCTCGCGGAAGAACGACCACTGCTCCACGAGACCCGTGTCGCGCGCGACGTACACCTCGTACCGGTTCTCGGGCGTCACGCCCACGCCCGTGAAGCGCAGCTCGAGCACGTCGGCCGCGCGCCCGTCGGGCAGCGGGCGCTCGCCCAGCCAGCCGAGCGTCACGCCGGAGTCCTTGAGCTTGTACGGCATGATCAGCCAGTAGGAGTCGTTGATCCACTGGCGGTAGCCGGCCTCGAGGGCCTCCGCCAGCGGCTCCTGCTCCGTGACCTCGACGCCGCGACGCCAGGCCCGACCCTGGCGCGTGCGCAGGTTCATGAGCAGCACCGCCTCGACCTCGCCCTCCTCGTCGAACGACTCGATGCGCACGTCGTCGGTGCGTCGATCCCAGACGTGCCGGCGTCGGTCGAAGAAGACCCACGAGAGCGCGCGCGTCGCGTCCCAGGCCGCGCGTCCGCCCAGCGCGTCCATCACGCGGTCCGCGAGCTGGATGGCGCGCTCGTCCGAACCGGCGAGGTCGAAGCCCTCCGCGTGGGGGTTCCAGCCGCTCGCGTCCGCGTCGACGGGGTCGCTGTGGTCGGTGACCGTCGTGCAGGCGAAGGCCAGGCACAGGGCGACGGCGAGGGTGGCGGCGAGGGCGGCGGGCGCGCGGCGTTGCGTCATGGAGCAGGTCGGGGGTGCGGGGGAGGAACTCGCTGCAGGATTCGCTCCCAGGCGGCGACGGTCAAGCGTGCGGCCTCGCGCCAGGGATAGCGGGCGGCGATCGCCTCGCGGCGCGCGCGGGCGGCGGCGTCTCCCGCCGCGGCCAGCTCGGTCGCCAGCGCGTCGGCGAGGGTGCGCGGGTGCTGCGCGAGCTCGCTCGTCGCGAGGAGTCGCGCCTCGCCGTCCAGCACCTCCTCGAAGGCCGCGAGACGCGAGCCGACGACCGGGGTGCCGAACGAGAAGGCCTCGAGCGGCGTCACCGGCGTGCCCTCGAAGTCCGCGACGTGCACGAGCGCGCCGGCGCGAGCCATGAGCGCGGGCAGCCGCGCCTCGTCCTTGTGGTCGATCCACGTGACGGCGGCGCGCTCCGGGCTCTGCCGCACCGCGGACGCGAAGGCCGCGGCCGCATCGCCCGGGACGCCGGCCCACACGAGCCGCGCGGGCACGCCGCCGGCGCGCAGGACCTCGAACGCCGTGAGGACCGCGAGCGGATGCCGCGCCGCGTCGACGCGCCCCAGCACGAGCAGCGTGGGCGGGTCCGCCGGGGGCGGCGGGTCGGGGAGCTCACGGCGCCAGTGGTCGCAGCCGACCGGCAGGATCTCGATCGCGGTCGCGTCGACGTCGAGGCGCCGGGCGAGGGCGTCGGCCACGCAGCGGGCGAACACGGCGAAGCGCACGCCGCCGCGGCTCATCCGGCGCAGGCGCCCCTCGAGCGGGGAGCCCGGCGGCGGAAGCTCGGACACGGGCTGCAGCGCGGGGACGCCGCGCGGGCCGGGAGCCTCGGGTCGGATGCGGTGGTGGACGTCCACGTCCCCGAACAGATGCCGCGAGGCCCCGAGCGCACAGGCCGCCGCGGTCACGCGCTGCGGCAGCGGCACGTGGCGGCGGTGCTCGCGCCCCGACAGCCCGAGCGCTTCCGGGGGAACGAGCGCGGGCGCGCGACCGAGCTCGACGAGCTCGAGCTGCGGGCCGTGCTCCAGCGTCGCCAGCCCGCGCACGAGTTCGCGCGCGTAGCGGCCGAGCCCGGGCCAGTGCGCCACGGCGGGGAGGTAGTCGACGGAGACGCGCAAGGGGTCGGGCCGGACGGGAGCGCGTCAGCGACGGGCGTGCGCCGTGAACGCGATCTCGACGCGCGCGCCGCCCGGGAGGGCCGCGACGGCCACGCAGGTGCGCGCCGGAGTGTGGGCGCCGAAGAACTCCGAGTACTCGGCGTTCAGATCGGCGTAGTCGGCGATGTCCACGAGGTAGACCTCGGCCCGGACGACGTCGTCGCGCTGCAGGCCGCCGGCCCGCAGGACCGCGTCGAGGTTTTGGAGCGCGCGCCGGGCCTCGGCCCGGATGCCGCCCTCGACCAGCGCGCCGGTCGCCGGGTCGATGCCGATCTGCCCGGAGAGGTACACCGCCCGCCCGCCCCGGACGGCCTGCGCATACGGGCCGACGGGCGTCGGCGCGTCCGCGGCGAGGACGGTGACCGGCGCGCTGCAGGCCAGGAGGCCGAGGAGGAGCGCGCCGGCCGCCAGGCTCCGCGCGAAGCGGCTCTCGCCCGTCATGCCGGCAACCCGTCGCGCAGGACGCGCTCCATCGCCTCGCAGAAGCGCTCGAGCTCCTCCAGCGTCGTGTACACGTTCGGCGTGACGCGCAGGCCCTCGAAGTCGTCGTGCTGGATCGCGACCGTGAGGATGCGGTGGTCGCGCCACAGGTACTGTTGCAGGTCGGCGGTCGGCACGCCGTCGATCTGGACGGTCGCGATGGCGCACGAGAAGCGCGGGTCGAGGCTCGTGTGCAGTCGAATCGCGTCGTGCTCCAGCAGGCGCCGGGCCCAGAAGTCGCGCAGGTAGCGCAAGCGCGCCTCCTTGCGCGCGGCGCCGATGCCGAGGTGGAACGACAGGGCCTCCGAGATCGCGAGCGTGTTCGCCACCGGGTGCGTGCCGATCTCCTCGAACTTGCGCACGTCGTCGTCGAGCTTCTCCGGGGCCGCCATCAGCGGCCAGAGGTCCGCGATCCTGTCGCGGCGCACGTAGAGGAAGCCCGTGCCGTGCGGCGCGAGCAGCCACTTGTGCAGGCTGGTCGCGTAGTAGTCGCAATCGAGGTCGGTGACGTCGAACTCCATGTGCGCGAACGCGTGCGCCCCGTCGACGATGACCGGGATCCCGCGCGCGCGGGCCATGGCCACGACCTCGCGCACCGGCAGGATCTGGCCCGTCAGGTTGATGACGTGGCACATCAGGATCAGCTTCGTGCGGTCGGTGATCTGCTCCTCGAACCGTCGCACGACCTCGGCCGGGTCCTCGGCGGGAACCGGCAGCTTGAAGGTCTTGAGGGCCAGTCCCTCGCGCCGCTCGCGCTGCTCGAAGGTCGTGCGCATGCGCGGGTAGTCCTGATCCGTCGTCAGGACCTCGTCGCCGCGCTGCAGGTCGAAACCGAACTGGCAGATCTGCAGCGACTCCGACGCGTTGCGCGTCAGGGCCAGCTCCTCGGCGTCGCAGCCGAAGGTGCGGGCCAGGCGCGCGCGGACCTGCTCCTTGCGCGGCTCGAGGACGCGCCACATCGAGTACGCCGGCGTCTCGTTCGAGTAGTCGAGAAAGCGCTTCATCGCCGCCTGCACGTGGGCCGGCGCCGGACTGACGCCGCCGTTGTTCAGGTTGACGACGCTGCGGTCGACCGTGAACGACTTCTGGACGCTGAACCAGACGGCCTCGTCGCGCGCGAGCTCGGCGGCGGGAGTCGCGCCCGCCGCGGCGAAGGCCTCGAGGGCGCCCAGTACGCCGGGAGAGTGGAACGCCACGGGCGTGAGGGCCGCGAGGGGCGGTGCCGCGAGCGCACCCAGGAACTGACGACGGGTCGACATGTCGGGACCTCCGGGGCACGACGCCCCGGGACCAGGATGCCTGCGCGCCTGCGTGCTTGTCCACGCGCGCGCCGGAACTAGCGCGCGGCCAGCAGCGCGCGCGCGGCGAGGCAGCCCGCGCCGCCGGCGAGGAACGGGCCCGGGTGGACGCCGGGGCCCGCGAGAAAGAGGCCCGGGATGGGCGTCGTGCCGCGGGCGCAGGTCGAGGCCGGGCGCAGCGGGCCCAGCTGGTCGAGCGCGAGCTCGCCCTGCGCCACGTGCCCGCCGCCCAGGCCGTAGCGCTGCTCCAGGTCGAGCGGGGTGAGGAGCTCGGTGGCCACGACGTTCGCGCGCGTGCCGGGAGCGCAGCGCTCGAGCACCTCCAGCGCCGCGTCGCGCAGCGCGTCGCGCGCCGCGTCGGTCCAGCCGCCGTCGACGTCGCGCGGGGCGAAGTGCACGGCGAGCTGGAGGACCGCGGAGCCGGACGGCGCCAGCGTGGAGTCCCCGCGGCTCGGGACGCGCACGTCGAGCTGCGGAGCGGTCGAGGCGCGGCGGTACTTGACCGCGTCGAAGGCGCGCTCGAGATCGTCGAGCTCGCCGCCGATGCGCAGCTCGGAGAAGCCGTGATCGGGAGCGCCCGGCACCTCGAACGGTTTCGAGAGCGCGACGTTCAGGACCGCGGTCGTTCCGCGCTGTCGGAAGGCCTGCAGCTCGCGCACCGTACCCGCGGGCACGAGGCCGCGCGGCACGAGCTCGAGCAGCGTCCGGCGCGGGTCCTCGGTCGCGACCACGGCGCGCGCGGCGAGCGCCTCGCCTGCGTCGGTCTCGACGCCGGAGAGCCGGCCCTCCTCGAACGTGATCGCGCGAACCTCGCAGCCGGTGCGCACGTCCACGCCCGCGGCGCGCGCGGCCTGCTCGAGCGCCGCCGTGATCGCCGCGGGTCCGCCGCTCGGCGGCGGGGCGCCGGCCGCCTCCCAGAGCAGGACGTTGGTCGCGGTTCCGGGCGACCAGGGCCCGGTGAACGTGCCCTCCAGCGCGGGCCCGCACAGGCCGGCGCGGAGCAGCGGGTCCGCGAACCACTCGTTGACGAGGTCGGCGGAGCACATCGGGCCGACGCGGGCGAGCTCGAGCAGCTCGCGCTCGCCGAGTCGCCGCGCGCGCCAGCCGGTCTTCGCCAGGCGCAGCAGCTCGCCGAGCTTGGCCCCGCGGACGTCGGGCGCGGGTTGGCCGAGCAGCTCGACCGCCAGCTCCGACAGTGACTCGATCCACGCCCGCCAGCGGGTCCAGGCGGCCGTGTCCGCGGGCTCGACGCCCTCCAGTCCGCTTGCGCGCAGCACGATGCGCCGACCCTCCGGCGCGGCCAGCAGGACCGGCGCGTCGTCGCGCGCGAGGCCGGCGAGGACCTCGTCGAGATCGGGGTGGCAGCGCACCGAGGGCAGCGCGATCCCAGACGTGGCGAAGCCCGGGTGGAACTCCTCGCGCGCGGCGATGCCGCCGACCTGCTCGCGCCGCTCGGTCAGCACGACGCGCCGTCCCGAGCGCGCCAGGCGCAGCGCGGCCGCGAGGCCGTCCCAGCCGGCGCCGATCACGACCGCGTCGACGCCCTTGCCGCCGAAGAGCTTCACAGCGCGCGGCTCCGCAGCATGGCGCGCGCCGCGAGCGCGCCGGGGGCGCCCATGATCCCGCCGCCGGGGTGCGTGCCGGAGGCGCACATCCACAGGCTCTTGACGGGCGTCGCGTAGCGCGACCAGCCCGCGGCGGGGCGCAGGAAGGCGAGCTGCTCCAGCGAGAGCTCGCCGTGGAAGATGTTGCCCTCGGTCAGGCCGAACTCCTGCTCGAGGTCCCAGGGCGTCAGCACCTGCCGGAAGAGGATCGACTCCTTCAGGCCGGGGCAGTACTCGGCGAGCGTGTCGACCACGGCGTCGCCGAAGGCATCGCGGCGCTCGGGCCAGTGCCCGGGGCCCTCCTTGATCTTGTAGGGCGCGTACTGCACGAAGCACGAGACGATGTGCTTGCCCGGCGGGGCGACGCTGGGATCGGAGAGCGAGGGGATGACGACGTTGAGATACGGCCGCTCCGAGAAGTCGCCGTACTTGGCCTGATCGTACGCGCGCTCGAGGTAGTCGTAGCTGGGCGCGATGGCGACGTCGCCGCGGATGTGCGGGCCGTCGCCGGGCCGGCACGTGAAGTTGGGCACGCGGTCCACGGCCAGGTTCACCTTGCCCGAGCTGCCGCGCATCTTGTAGCGGCGGATCTGGCGCAGGAAGTCGTCCTCGAGGTGGTCGGGGCCGACGAGGCCGAGGAACGTGCGGTGCGGGTCCACGCCGGAGACCACGGTCTTCGCGCGCAGCTCGTCGCCGTTCTCGAGCACGACGCCGTGCGCCTCGCCGCCCTCGATGATCATGCGCGCGACGGGGGCCTCGGTGCGCACCTCGGCGCCGAACGAGCGCGCCGCCGAGGCGCACGCCTCGCTGATCGCTCCCGTGCCGCCCTTGGCGAAGCCCCAGGAGCGGAACGCGCCGTCGATCTCGCCCATGTAGTGGTGCAGCAGCACGTAGGCCGTGCCGGGCGAGCGGATGCCGAGGAACGTGCCGATGATGCCGCTGACCGACATGGGGGACTTCAGCGCCTCGGACTCGAACCAGGCGTCGAGGAAGTCCGCGGCGCTGGCGGTCAGGAGGCGCAGCTTGCGCACGCGCTCGTCGGCGGTCAGGCCGCCGAAGCGTCGGGCGAGCTTGCCGAGCTGCAGCAGCTCGAGCGGGTTGCGCGACGTCGGGTCGGGCGCGGGCGAGTCGATCACGGACTTCACGAAGCGCGAGATCTGGCTCAGGGACTGCCCGAACTCCGGATAGACCTCGGAGTCCTTCTTGGAGAAGTGCGCGATCTCGCGCCGCGTGCGCTCGCCGTCGGGCCAGCGCACGAGGCCGGGTCCCTCCAGGTGGGGCACGAACGAGCACTCGAGCGGGATGATCTCGAGCCCGTGCCGCGCCAGTTGCAGGTCGCGGATGATCCACGGCCGCATCAGGCTGACGACGTAGGAGCACACCGAGAACGTGAAGCCCGGGTAGAGCTCCTCGCTGACCGCCGCGCCGCCGACGACGTGCCGGCGCTCGAGCACGAGCACCTTGCGGCCGGCGCGCGCGAGGTACGCGGCGCACACGAGTCCGTTGTGGCCGCCGCCGACCACGATCGCGTCCCAGCGCTTGCTCACGTGCGCGCCTCCGCGGGGGTGCCGGAAGTTGCGGGAGCGGCTCCGGCCGGCTTCGGGCACGAGCGCTTGCGCTCCGGATCGAAGAACGGCCGCGGCACGACGCGGGCGGTCACGCGGCGCCGCTCGAACTCGACGGTCGCCTCGATCTGCAGCTCGCGGCCCTCGCGCGCGAAGGGCGTGCGCACGCTGGCGAGCGCGAGGTCGCGCTTGAGCGTCGGCGACCACGCGCCGCTCGTGGCGTAGCCCACCTGCTGGGGGCCGTCGTAGATCGGCCGCGGCGTCCGCCAGGCGTGCGTGCACGTCTCGACCGGCAGACCGGCGGCCTCGTAGAGCTCCTCGAGGTCCTCGTAGTCGATCTCGAGGCCGACGAGCTGCCACTTCGAGCCGCGCTTCTTCTCCTCGAGCAGCGCCGCCTGACCCAGGAACGGCTCGCGGTCGAGGTGCACGGCCCAGTCGAGGCCGATCTCGAACGGCGAGGACTTCTGGAAGTCCGCCAGGCAGCGACGCGCGCTGCGGTAGTCGACGCCCATGAGGATGTAGCCCGCCTCGACGCGACTGACGTCGAGCGCGTCCAGGCCGATCGGCAGGAGACCGTGGGGCCGGCCGGCGTCGACGACCGCGTCCCACACGCGCAGGGCGTGCTCCGCGGGCATCCACAGCTCGTAGCCCAGGTCCCCCGTGTAGCCCGTGCGCGTCACGTCGACGCGCACGCCGTCGAGGTCGGCGGACGCGGCGCGGAAGAAGCGCAGGCCGTCGGCGTCGACGTCGCAGCAGGCCTTCAGGATCGCGCGCGCCGTCGGTCCCTGCAGGGCCAGGGCCGCGATGCGCTCGGTCTCGTCCTCGATCTCGACGCGTTCGCCGGCACGCAGGGACTCCAGCCAGGCGAACGAGGGCTCGGCGGAGGTCATGCGAAAGCGCTGGTCGTCGAGCCGCGCGACCGTGCCGTCGTCGAGCACGTGGCCGTTGTCGTCGGTCCAGCAGCCGTAGGCGACCTGACCGACCTTCAGACGGCGCACGTCACGCGTCCAGACGCGCGCGAGGAAGTCCGCGGCGTCCGGTCCCTCGACGCGGTACTTGCAGAGCGGCGTGACGTCCAGCAGCCCCGCGCCGTGGCGGATCGCGAAGTACTCGCGGTCGTGGTGCGGGTCGTAGGAGCAGACCGCGTGGTAGCCCGCCCATTCCTTCCAGCGGTAGCTCGCGCACAGTTCCCGCGTGCGCGGGTGAAACGGGGTTTCGATCGGCATGGGCGGAACGCGGCGTGCACCTTAGCGATCGCCCTGGAAGGCTCAAGGACGATCGCCTCGGGAGGCTCGAGGACGATCGTCTTCCCGGGCGCTCGTGCGCCGCCCGATCCGCGACGGCGCGCGCCGCGCGCGTCCGGCGGCGGTCAGCGGAAACCGCGGCGGCGCGGAGCGGCGGCGGGGCGCCCCGTGCCCTCGCTGCGCTGCTGCGCCGAGTCGGTCTCGACCGAGCCGTCGGCGTCGTGGGGGATGCTGCGCAAGGCCTCGCCCTGCTCGATGCGCTCGCGACGGATGCGCTCGGCCTCCTCGGGCGAGGGCGGGTCGCCGAACAGCCCGCCTTCGTCGAGGATCGAGTTGTTGAACTCCTCGTAGAGCGCGCGGAAGAACGGCATCCACAGCGGACTCGTGACCGCGAGGAGCAGGTACTTGACCGGCTCGGAGTTCAGCGTGATCGGAAGTTCCACGGGCTCTGGATCCTATCGAACGGGAGCGGCCGGGGGCCTGAGGTTCGCGGGCGCGAGTCCCCATTCGTCGAGGAACGCGCGCGCCAGCAGCGGGCCGCTGGGCGTCAGGATCGAGTCGGGATGGAACTGGACGCCCCAGCGCGGGAGCTCTGCGTGGCGGGCGGCCATCGGGAGCTCCTCCGGCGTCCAGGCCGCGAGCTCCAGCACGGCGGGCAGCTCGACGGCCTGTAGGGAGTGGTAGCGGCCCGCCTCGAACGGGTCGGGGAGCTTCGCGAACGGGCCGCGGCCGTGGTGGTGGACCGGCGTCGCGCGGCCGTGGACCGGACGCGGATCGCGCGCGACCCGTCCGCCGGTCTCGACGACGAGGACCTGGAACCCGAGGCACACTCCGAGGATCGGGAGCTCCGGCGGAAGCTCGCGGAGCAGGCGGCGGCACGCGCGCGCCTCGGTGGGGCGACCGGGCCCCGGGCCGAGGATCACCGCGCGCGGTTCCGCGGCGAGCACGCTCGCGGTGTCGGCGGACGAGGCGCGCACCACGCGCACCTCGGCACCGACGCCGGCGAAGAGGTGCACGAGGTTCCAGGTGAAGGAGTCTTCGTTGTCGACCAGGACGATCACGGTGTGCGGGGCGCGGCGGTGCCGCTTCCGGGACGCACGAGGGTAGCGAGCCCCCGGCGGCAGGTCGCGCCTCGCCTGCGGCAACGAGCGCCGCCCGCGGCCGGGGGTAGGCACACCTCTCCGGGTCGCCGGAGAATCCGGCCGCCGGCGGGCACTCGCGGCCCGTCGGGGGTGCCTGGGCCGGCCTGAGGGGTCGTCCGGAGGGGGGGGTGGAAGAGATCGGCGACCTGTGCTCGAATTCATGGACGAGGGGAACGAGGAAGCGGTGCCGTGCATCGCCGCGGCGTACCCATGCAAAGAGCCTCTGTGCAGAACTCGAGCCTCCCGACCCTCGTCGCCCCGTTCCCGGCGTCGCCGAGGGCGAACGGCATGAAGATGGTGTCGCTGGTGCTGACGGCGCTCGCGCTCTCCCTGTCGCCGGCATGCAGCGAGTCGAACGCCTCGACGGCTCCCGCTTCCAGCCGCGGCGGTCCGCTCGGCGCCTCGGTCGAGTACTTCGCGGCGGCGCGCGACGAGTTCGTCGAACACACCTCCGCCCAGCTCGCGGACCTGCAGCGGCGGCGCACCGAGCACCTCGGCGACGTCGCGGACAGCGCGGTCGCCGGCCGTCTGCTGGGCGAGGAGCGCGCCGCGCACCAGCGGCTCGAGGAGCTGCGCCGCGCCTCGCCGCGCGAGTGGGAACTCCTGAGGCCGGGCATGCAGCGCTGCCTCGAGGACCTGCGCGGCGCCGTCGAAGCCCTTGCGTCCGGCGGCTGAGGTTCCACATTAAGCGAGTGCCGCCGCGGGCGTTTCGCCCGCCGTCGTCGCTCCGACGGCCCCCGGACGCCCCGGGCGATGCTCGCACCGTGGCGCGGCACCCCCTCGGAGATCGACATGAACCGGACCACGCAACACGCCCCGCGGCAATCCGCTCTTCGCACAGGGCGCGGCCTCGCGCCCTGGATTCTCTGCCTCGCCCTCGTCGGCGGCGCCTTCGTGCTGCTCGGCAACGGGCGCGACGAGCGGCCGGAGCCGCGGCCCGTCGTCGCGCGCGGCGCGCTCACGACTCACGAGACCGCGACCATCGACCTGTTCGAGCGCGTCTCCCCGTCGGTGGTGCACATCACGACGACCGCGCTCCAGCGTCAGGGCTACTGGAGCCGAAGCGTGGTCGAGGTGCCGGCGGGCACGGGTTCGGGCTTTCTCTGGGACGACGACCGGCACGTCGTCACGAACTTCCACGTGGTTCAGAGCCTCGTGCGCGTCGACCAGACCGGAGGCTTCGCGCCGATCCCGGGAAGGCGCGCGTACGTGACGCTGCAGGACGCGCGCATGATCGCGGCGGAGGTGCTCGGTGTCGCCGCGCACAAGGACCTCGCCGTGCTGCGGCTCGAGGAGGATCCCGAGGCCGAGCCGCTGCCGATCGGTACCTCGGCCGACCTGCGCGTCGGGCAGAGCGTCTTCGCGATCGGCAACCCGTTCGGACTCGATCAGACGTTGACCACCGGCGTCATCAGCGGACTGGGGCGCGAGATCCAGGCGCTCGACCGCACGCCGATCCGCGACGTGATCCAGACCGACGCGGCGATCAACCCCGGCAACTCGGGCGGGCCGCTGCTCGACAGCGCGGGCCGCCTGATCGGCGTGAACACGGCGATCGTCAGCCCGTCGGGAGCCTACGCGGGCATCGGCTTCGCGGTCCCGGTCGACGCCGTCAACCGCATCGTGCCGGAGCTGATCCGCTACGGGCACGCGATCCGCGCCGGCTTCGGCATCTCGACCATCTCGCTCGAGTGGGAGCAACGGCTGGCGAACCGCTACGGCATCCGCGGCGCGCTCGTGGGGGACGTGTTCCCCGACAGTGCGGCGGCCGGTGCCGGATTCCGGCCCTGGCGCGTGGAGAACGACCGGATCCTCCCCGGGGACGTCATCGTCGGCGTCGGGCAGGATCCGATCCGCGGTCAGGCCGACCTGATCCAGGTGCTGAAGAAGTACGACGTCGGCGACGAGGTGCGGGTCGTGCTCCAGGGGCCCGAGGAGCAGCGCGAGGTCGGCGTGGTCCTGCAGGCCATCGAGCAGGAGTAGCCGCTCGCCGTCGCCGACTGCCGGGAGACGGCCGCGGTGCCGCGCGTGCCTCGGCCGCCCCGGAAGCGGCCCTCCGGCGCTTGTCCGGGGCCTCCCGCGCTGGCACGCTCAAGCCCCGCCCGCGCACGCTCGATGCAAGGGCGGGTCGACGCGAAGCAGGGTCGGGCGCGCCCGCCGCCCGTCCTCGTCGACCCGACTCCGCCGGCTGCCCCGGCCCGGCCCGCCCGGTAGCGCCGACTCTCCCGCCCCGACCCGACCCGCTCGCTCCGCCCCGACCCGCTCGCTCCGCCCCTTGGAACGCCCCGCAGAGATTCCGCGCGCCGCCGCGCGGCTCGGAACCCCGGCCCTCGGGCTGCTGGTCCTCGCGGTCCTGGGCTGCAGGCTCTTCGCGCTGCAGGCGGTGCCGATCTACGACGATGCCTTCATCACGTACCGCTACGCCGAGAACCTGGCGCGCGGCGCGGGCCTCGTGTTCAACGCGGGGGCGGCCTGGGAGCCCGTGCTCGGCACGACGACACCGGGCTACGCCGTCGTGCTCGCGGGCCTGGTCGCGCTCGGTCTCGAGGTGCGCCAGGCCTCGCTCGGACTGAACCTCCTCGCCGACGCGCTGACGGTCCTGCTCCTGGCGCGGCTCTTCGAGCGCCGCGCGGTGCCCAGCGTGCTGTGCGGGCTCGGGCTCGCCGCGCTGCCGCAGCTCGCGCGCATCAGCATGGGCGGGATGGAGTCACCGCTGCTGCTCCTCTTCGTCGTGCTCGCCGCGAACGTCGCGCGCTCGAACCACCGCCTCGCGCCCGTCGGGGCCGGCTTGATCGCGGCCGCGTGCGTCTCGCTGCGGCCCGAGAGCGTGCTGTTCGTCGTGCTGCTGGGCCTGGCGCACCTGCGGCCGACGGCGCGCATGTTGCGCTACGCCGTCCCCGTGCTCGTGTTCGGCGCGGCCTACACCGCGCTGCTCTTCTGGGTCTACGGCACGCCCGTGCCGCAGTCGGTCGTGGCCAAGTCCGGACTGCCGGACCCGGTCGACTGGACCTACCGCGCGCGCATCATCCTGCGCGAGTCGTTCGCGCCGCTCTTGCCGATGGTAGCGGCGCTGCCGCTCGTCGCCTTCGGAGCGCTGCGCCTGCTCGTGCGCCGCGTCGGTCCGTGGCCGCTCGTGGCGTTCGCGCTGGCGATCGTCTCCGCCTACCTGTGGAAGCGGCCGAAGACCTGGGGCTGGTACTTCTACCTGCCGCTCGCGAGCTGGGTCGTGTGTGCCGCGGCGGGAACCGAGGCGCTCCTCGAGCGCCTGGGCTTCGCGGCCCGTGCGGAGCGCCTGCTGGCCCGCCCCGCGGTCGTGGGCACGCTCGCCGCGCTCGCGGTCGGTGCCGGGGCCTTCGCCGCGTCGCGCCGGCCGGACACCGTCACGCCGAACGTCTACGCACCGATGGAGGCCTGGGCCGCCGAGGAGCGCGTGGCCGAGCGCGGCGCCGAGGTCTACGCCTCCGACATCGGTGCCATCGCCTTCTTCAGCGACGCGCGCGTGCTGGACGCCGAAGGTCTCGTCTGGCCGGGAGCACTGGAGTACGCGGACAAGCTCGGCGCCGTGCGCGAGCACCGGCCGGAGTACGTGCTGCTCGTGGCGAACCACGACCGCCTCGGCGCGTTCCTGGCCGACCCCGAGCTGTCGACGGCCTACGCGCTGCACCGGCGCTTCGACGCGCGCGGGCGCACCGAGCTCGACTTCGACGCGGAGACGCTGCCGCGGGGTTGGGTGCAGGACTACGCGCTCTACCGGCTGCGCTCGCCCTCGAGGTAGCCCAGCGCCCGCAGCGCCTCGCCGCGCGCGTCGTCCAGCGGGGCCTGCGCGGGCACGGTGTCGGGCCGGATGCGGATGACGTTCGCCATCCAGCGCCCGAGCTCGTCCATGAGCTGCCGGCGGAGGTCCGTGAACCGCGGCTCCTGCGCGAGGTCGCGCAGCTCGCCGGGGTCGCGCTCGAGGTCGTACAGCTCGAACGTGTCGTCCCGCCACACGAGCTTCTTGCCCCGGCGAACGACGGCCATGTGCCGCCCGGCCGGAGACCCGTAGCGCGAGCTCAGGACCAGGCTGCGGGGTGACGCGACGAGCTCACCGCCCGTGAGGCCCGCGGCGAACGAGCGTCCGGGGTCCTGCGCGAGCCTGCCGTCGAGGTCGCAGAGCTCGGCGAGGGTCGGCGCGAGGTCGAGCAGCGACACGGGGGCGTCGACGACGCGGCCCGCCGGCAGCGGCGCGCGCGGGTCGAAGACCACCAGCGGGACGTGGACCATCTCGTCGTACACGGTCGCGTTGTGGCCCTGGGAGCCGTGCTCCATGAACGCCTCGCCGTGGTCGGACGTCGCGATCAGGACCGCGCCGCGCGCCTCCGCCGCGCGCGCGACGCGTCCGAGCAGCGCGTCCGCGTAGGCCAGGTACTCGTCGTAGCGCGCCGCGAGGCGCAGCACGTCGGGGTGATCGGGCGCGAGCTTCGCGCGGTGGATCGCGCGGCAGGCTTCGATCGAGCCGTCGACCGCCGCCTCCGCGCCGGTGAAGCGCCCGTCGAACGGAGCGGGCGGCGCGTAGGGCATGTGCGGCGGCGCGAGGTGCACGTAGAGGAACAGCGGGCGGTCGGCGTCCGCGCCCAGCTCGCGCTCCGCCTCCGCCACGGCGAGCTCGGCGCGGTCACCGGTCCAGTCCCAGCCGCGCCAGCGCGCGAAGCCCTGCGCGAAGCCGCCGGCCGCGCGCACCACGGGGGTCTGGACGAGGCCGACGGTGCGGTAGCCGCGCGCCGCGAAGGCTTCGGCGAGCGTCGTGTGCTCGTCGGCGAGCACGTCCTCCAGCTCGCGCACGCCGTGGAGCTCCTGCTCGAGGCCCGTGAAGCAGGTGGCGACCGACGGAACGGTCCAGGAGCTCTGCGAGCGGGCGCTCGCGAAGCGCACGCCGCGCGCGGCGAGGGCGTCGAGCGCCGGGCTCGTGTCGCGGGCGCCGCCGTAGCAGCCCAGCCTGCGGGCCGCCACCGAGTCGGCGACGAACACCACGACGTCGCGGTCGCGCCAGGCCCCGACGCCCGTCGCCTGCGCCGCGCGCGAGGCGACCCGGACGGGCGGAGCCTCCGCGGTCCCGGCGGGCGCGACCGCACGATCGCAGGCGCCGATCGACAGCAGCAGTCCGAGGCCGAGGCCGAGGCCGAGGCGACCGATTCGACCGGGGCGCGCCCCTCTCGTCGTGTTGGCATCCGGCATCGCAGCGTGCATGCTACGCGCGAGAGCGCTCTCCATGAACGCCGACCGATCCACGATCGCCTTGACGCGCGAGCAGGTGCGCGAGGTGGACCGCCTCGCGATCGAGGAGCTCGGAATCCCCGGCGCGGTGCTGATGGAGAACGCGGGCCGCGGCGCCGCGGAGCACTGCCTCGCCGAGCTGCGCTCTGGAGCGGCGAGCCCGGACGAGGTCCCGCGCGGCCGGGTGATCGTCCTGTGCGGCAGCGGGAACAACGGCGGCGACGGCTACGTGGTCGCGCGCCACCTGCACAACGCGGGCGTGGACGTGGAGGTCGTCTCGACGGTCGCTCCGGAGGCGCTGGGCGGGGACGCGGCCCTGAACCAGCGCATCGCGGCCGCGATGGGGCTCGCGCAGCGCCGGCTGCGCGGCGCGCCGGACCAAGGCGAGCTGCGCGCCGCGTGGAGTCGCGCGGACCTCCTGGTCGACGGCCTGCTGGGGACGGGCTTCCGCGGCGGGCTGCGCGCGCCCCTCGACGTCGTGATCGAGGCCGCGAACGGCGCAGGACCGCCGATCGTCGCGCTGGACGTCCCGTCGGGGCTCGATGCCGACACGGGCCGTCCGGGAGAAGCCGGGGGAGCGGTGATCCGCGCGGCCGCGACGGTGACCTTCGTCGCGCCCAAGGTGGGCTTCGCCGTCGCCGGAGCGGAGGCGTGGACCGGCCGCGTGGTCGTGGCCTCGATCGGCGCGCCGCCGGAGCTGATCCGGCGCGTCGCCGCGCAGTGAGCTACCTGCCGCGGGCTTCGGGCTTGCGCGTGGAGTAGCCCGAGACCCCCTGGGTCAGCTCGCGGCGTCCGGACTCGTCCAGCGGCTCGCCGGCCCGGCGCAAATCGCCCTGGACGATGGTGCCGGCCGCGACCTGCATGCGGCCGATCGGGTTGCTGTTGAGCCGCCCCCCGTCCTGGTCGGCGGGATCGAGCTCGAGCGCCACGGGGTGCGCGCCCGCGACCATGCGGTTCGTGCCGACGAGCTCGAGCTTCTTGCAGCCGCCGATCGAGACCAGCGGCCGGTCGCCGCAACCCGGCGCGATCTCGAAGTCGTTGTCCTTCAGGATCACGTGCCCGTTGCTGGGGCCGCCGAAGTCGGTGATCATCACCGCGCCGGTGCCGTAGGGCACCTCCTTGCGCGTGAGGCGACGGACGCGCGGATCGAAGCCCGCGCGGTAGCGGTTGCCCTCGATCAGCACCTCACCCGTGTGCCGACCGAACAGCGAGATCGCGGAGCCGCCCTTGAAGTTGTCCCCCTCGGCGATGCAGGGGTCCTCGATCAGGCAGTTGCGCACCGTGATCTTCCCGGGTGCCGGATCGCCGTCCTTCGGGCGCGCCGTGAGCTGCACGAACGTGCGGCCCAGCATGCGGCCGTGGACGTTCTCGATGGTCACGTCGCCCTTCGAGTTCTGCAGGTAGAACGCGTGCTCGGCGCGGATGTTCTCGACGCGCGCCGGCGCGAACGAGCCGCGGAAGACGAAGTCCGACAGGCTGTGGCCCCACACGCCCCACTTGGACTTGCCGCCGCGCTTGGTCAGGTGGTCCCAGCTGCCGACGATGTTGCAGTCGACGAAGTGGAAGCCCTCGTAGATCGTGTTCTTGCCGCCCTTGTAGAACATCACGCCGGCGCGGTACCCCGGCACGATCTCGAGGTTCTCGAAGCGGAACCACCCGCAGTTCTTCTCCTGCGTGATCGCGATCGTGTCCCCGCCGCCGCGCGGCAGGATGCGGACGCCGGGCTGCCCCAGGATCGTCACCGGCTGGCCCTTCGCGCCGCCGGGGGCGCGCGCGTTCCACTTCATGTCCTTGCGGAACCCGATCGAGAAGGCGTCGTAGTCGCCGGGCGTCAGGTTCAGGACCGACCCCGGGCCCGCGCGCTCGAGCGCCCAGGCGATGGAGTTGGGCACGCGCTGCGGCTGGCTGCCCGCGGCCTGAACGGTCTTCGGGGTCAGCGTGAAGATCTGCGCGCCTTGCACCGCCGGCGAGGTTGCAGGACTGCGAAGCGATCCTGCGGCAGCGGCGGGCGCGAGCAGGCAGAGGGCGGCGATCAGGGGTGCGAACATGGAGGCCTCCTCGGACGGAACGGGGGTCGAACTACATTAGGACCGCCCGCGAGTTCCTCGCGGGGAGCGTCGACGTTTTTCCCGCTCGGAGGCGGAGCCCGGCGGACATGCGCGGTACCCGGACCCCGGACGGCGCCGGGGAGCTCCGGTCTCGACCCTGCC